>CAZGAW010000012.1:0-57162 GCA_964523645.1 uncultured bacterium
ACAAAAGGGGTTCTCTTGAAACCACAAACTTTTTTATTTTCCGAACTCACGTTATAGTAAAACAAATGGAAGTTTATCGTTGGGAAGACCGGAAATTTGGCAAGCTTGAACCTTTACGTTTTGGTGAAGAGCGGGACTTCGAGGATCTGCTTGAAAAAGATGCAACGTTAGTCCTTGGTGAGCCGCTTTGCGTTATTAGCCGGCAACCGCCGCTTAGTACATCAAAACAGAAGATTGACTTGCTCGCACTTGACCGACAGGGCAATTGTGTGATTATCGAACTCAAGCGAGGTAAGCCTTCTCGAACGGCAATCACACAAATTTTAGAGTATGCCGCCGGAGTATCTCAACTTTCTTTCATAGAGTTAGAAACACTTGCGTATCGCTGGAGTCAACAACAGGGTAAGGATTTCTCATCCCTCATCGCATTACATAGTGAATTTTTTGGGTATGAACCCGGCGATATTCGGAAATCGGCATTTAATCAAAAACAGCGGTTGGTGCTCGTTTCGGAAGGTGTGGACGCGCGCGTCTTGGAAGTTGCGGAATATCTGCGAGCCTTGGGGCTGGATCTCACATATATCTCCTATTTTTCCTATCACGCCCCTGATGAAATCTTAGTCGCGACCGAAACCGTTCTCGGTGGGACGCTGGTCAAGGAAGAAGAACGGAGTTATGGACACACCACACAGCAATTTATGACCCTCGCGTCGTTCACTGAGATACTACAGGAAAACGAGGAACTCTCGCAGGTTGCGCGTGAATTTCTGGAATACGTTGAGACATGCGGTGCCACGCTTCGACCTCGGATCGCGAAACTCAGGATGACTTTCGGTGGACACTGGTGGCTTGATACATATCCGTCCAGAAGGGCAACCCACTTTCGGGTTGATGTCCACGGTGACTTCACACCGTTACATATTGTTGAATGCCGAGCCAATTTACCCAATGTAACAGTCAAGAATTTCGGTATCTCTTTTAACATCGCTTCCAAAGCCCATCTTGACTATGCCATTGAGATCTTTGAACGCGTGCGGAACTCTATCCTATCTTTATAATTTAAACAGTCGTCAGCCATCAGCCATCAGCGGTCAGAAAGAGAATCTCCTTCCTGAAAGCCGATACACCGACAGCCCAAAACGAACAAAAAAATGCGTTTTGCTCATCCTGAATTTCTCCATTTTTTATGGACAGTGCCGCTTTTAATACCGTTGCTTCTCTTTGGATTACAACAGAAACGGAAAGCATTACTGCGATTTTACAGCAATGTGAACCCGGAACACCTGCAGCGACACAAGATTCAAGCCGGAGTGTTGCTACTTAGTTATTTCCTTCTGACGCTTGCAATAGCAGGTCCACAGTGGGGTGCCAAGCCCGAACCCGTTGCAGAGCGGTTAGATGTTATGCTCGCATTGGATATTTCGACCAGTATGCTGGCGGAAGATGAGGAATCCGTTCGACGATTGACCCGCGCGAAAGAGGGTATGTTTTCACTGTTAGAAGCACTCGAAGGCGACCGGGTCGGATTACTCTACTTTGCTGAGGCGAGTTTCGTGGTATGTCCTTTGACGAGCGATACTGCCACCCTCCGAGAATTTTTAGAGGCGATGACTGCTGAAACACTTACCCACAGCGGGACCCGCATCGGTAATGCGATTGAGACGGCAACGGCTCGGCTCAATTCAAATCAGAAGGATACAGCAGCAATAGGTACTAATTTCGGAGGTCAGAAGGTTCTAATTCTTTTCACAGATGGAGAGGACCACGGTGCAGAAACAATCGAGGCAGCAAAAGCGGCAACTCGGGAAGGTGTGCATATCTATTGTGTTGGTGTTGGTAACGCTGCCCAGTCTGTACCGATTCCGTTACCGCAAGAAGCAGCTGCAGAAACCGCGCCATACAAGCGCGATGCCAAGGGACAACTCGTCCTAACAACGTTAGATGCAGCACAATTGCGAGAAATTACCGAAGTGGGGAACGGCAAATATTATCACACGACTGAGGGAATTGCCCCGTTAGCAGGAGACTTAGCACGACTCGAAAAACGGAAGTTCAGAATCCGTTCCGATGGCGAATATGAGGAACGTTTCCAACTATTGGTCTTTGGGGCATTAATTCTGCTTATCTATGAACCGCTTCACTTTGCGATATGGTCTCGCAAACTGCGCGGGTGAAGATACCGGTATGCCGCTGCAGCAGGTTTCCATGTCTTTGAAATTAAGCCTTTTTGAGCGATAATCCGCCTGGACGGAAACGCATTAAAAGGATGAGGATAATTCCAAAAATAAGATAACGTGCGTTGCCAAATTGATAGGGGATGATGAAGCCAGGTCTCAGCACCTCTCCTAACGATCCGAGAATCGCTGCACCTATCATTGCGCCCCTGATGCTGCCCATTCCTCCGAGAACCACCATACAGAGAATGAGGATTGATTCCCAGAATTCAAAGAATGGGGCACTAATGTTAACCTGGAATTGCGCCACGAAGCCTCCACCTAACCCACCAATTGCTGCACTCACTGTAAACGCTAATGCTTTATAACGGCTAACATTAACGCCCATACTTTCTGCCGCCTGTTCATCTTCACGAATCGCCACCCATGCTCTACCTACACGAGAATGCTGCAGTCGATAAGTGATGAAAACAACAAGGATTAACAGGATAAGAATATGGTAGTAATTGTGCCAATTCTGATTGAACACCATGCCGAAGAGGGCAGGCGGTGGAATGTCGCGAACCAGTCCGTTTGGACCGCCAATCAGCCACTGTTCGTTTTTCACAATACGAAAGAGCAGCTCAGCGAATCCAAAGGTAACGATCGCGAAATAATCCCCTGTGAGTCGCAACGTAGGTGCGCCACGCAGTAATCCCCATAATGCGCCATTGAGTACAGCAAGCGGCAGGGCAATCCAATAAGTCATCCCGAGACGCGCCATCAAGAGTCCTGCTGTGTATCCCCCGATAAGATAAAAACCGACATAGCCCAGATCGAGTTGTCCTGTGAACCCACACACAATGTTGAGTCCGATCGCGAGCAGCATGTAGAGATAGGCACGGACAATGATCCGCAACATATAGTCTCCACTGGGGAGGCTCAGGTAAATATCGTACCGTGACAGGAAAAGAGATATGCTATCTATACCATACATTAACAGCGGTAGAAAACAGACGAATACGCCAAAGATAATGTTTTTCGGTGTTAATTTATTTTTCATACTATGCGCGGGTTCCTGTTGATTTTCCAAGCAGTCCAGATGGACGCACGACAATTACTGCGATCATGATAATATAGGCAATCGCTAACCGATAGCCTGAGGAGATATATCCGGCTCCAAAAACTTCAGCTAACCCAATTATAATACCACCGAGCATCGCCCCCGTGACATTACCTATTCCACCGAGGACAGCGGCAGCAAACGCCGCAACGCCTTTGTAGTATCCCATGGTCGGTGTAACGCTCTCGCTCAAACCTACCATTATGCCTGCAATCGCCCCTAAAGCGGAACCGATAGCAAACGTTATAGCGATCACTTGGTTCGTCTTGATTCCCATCAGATTTGCGGCAACTTGGTTTTGCGCACATGCCCGCATCGCTTTGCCTATTTTGGTGAGGTGAATTAACCTGTTCAAGGCAATCATTAAAACCAGTGCCAATAGAATAATAAATACATCACGATAGGGTAACGCTGCACCACCGGGAAGCGGTATCGCATTTTGACCGAGAAAGACAGTTGGGAGAATTTCTGGAGGAAATTGACGAGGACGTGCTGACCAAATCATGCGAGCGAGGTTTTGCAGGGCGAGGGACATGCCTATTGCTGTTATCAATGCGGATAGACGTGGTGCTTTCCGAAGGGGGCGGTACGCTACCAAGTCAATCAACATACCCAACATTCCACATAGGACCATACTGAGTGGTAACGCCACCCAAAACGGTATACCGAAGACTGTTATAAGCATGAGTGCGATATAGGCACCGAACATGAAAATTTCGCCGTGTGCGAAGTTAATCAATTGGATGATACCATAAACCATGGTATAACCCACCGCGATGAGCGCATAGATACCGCCAAGCACCAATCCATTAATAATTTGCTCTAAAAATTGCGCCATAATTTTCTTCTTTCGGTATCAGTATTTATGTTGAGAGAGAGCACTAAAACCCTCTCATCTATATTCTATAGTTACTGTGAAACGGAAAATCTGTTTTAAAATCAATCTAATTCAAGGAGCTGTTGGTCGGCTGCAACAAATTGTCCATCTCTCACAATTTTCACGTAAGCCGGTTTATTAACCGTATCGCCATTTATATCAAAATAGGTTAAGCCCGTGACACCTTTGTAGCCTTCTTCAGGGGTGTCTAAGGATGCCAAATGGTCCCGAATGGCTTTTCGGTTTTCTGCCACGGAGGCTTCCGAATTATAAGTTTTCTCAAGAGCCTCCGCAATCATTCCAACGGCATCATACGTCAATGCGGCCCACGTATCGGGTGCGACACCATGGAGTTCCTCAAAATTAGCTGCCATCTGTTGGGCATCTTCTCCGGCTGCGCCAAACGTGAATGGCGTTGTCAGATAAGTCCCTTCTGCGGCGGAACCTGCAATTATGAGAAAATCTGGTGAATCTACACCATCCGCTCCGAAAAATTGCGCTGTGATTCCAGCCTCACGCCCTTGTTTAACGATTAAGGCAGCTTCGCCGTAGAGTCCAGAAATAAAAATAGCATCAGGATTTTTGGCTTTGATGCTGGTGAGTTGCGCCTTAAAATTCGTGCTATCCCGCTCGTAGGCTTCTGAAGCGACGAGGTTAAGTCCTATTTTTTCGGCTTCTGCGACGAATGCGTTTCTTAAGCCACGACCATAGTCGTCATTATCGAAAAAAACGGCAACGGATTGAAGGTCTGTCAAGATCTTGTCGATGTATTGTGCGATGAATTTTCCTTGAAAGTCGTCGCGATACAAATTCCGAAATGTCCAGTCACTTCCCTCACAAACCGTCACATTCGTGGACCCGGGCGATAGTTCAACAATACCCGCCCGTTGATAAATGGGTTTCCCTGCCAGTGAGCAAGAACTGTTAAAGTGTCCAACGACTGCTAAGATTTGCAAGTTACTGGCGATGCGTTCTGCCACGAGGCTTGCCTCTGCGTCTTTGCCAGCATCATCTTCAAAAACCAGCGTCAACTTCATGCCGTTGATGCCACCTGCTTCGTTAATTTCTTTTTCTCGGAGTTCAGCCCCGCGTTTAATCATTTCTCCGAACGCTGCATTGCCACCTGTAAATGGGGCGGCGACAGCAACTTTTAGCTCTCTTAATGCTTTCTGGGTTTGGCCTCCTGTGGTCTGATCTGGGGATTGACATCCCCACATGGATATAAGCCCAGCTATCAAGGACATTATAAGCCAATTTCTCATTTTGTCTATACTCCCTTTGTTGTGTGGCAAATCCTGTGTATTATCAATGTGAATTAAGCCATTGAAGTTATTATTTTACGGCAGGACCTGCCTGAAGTCAATTTTAAATTCCAGTCTATCCTCTTTACCGTTTGGATGAATTATCCGAACTTGAGGTATAACAATTTGAATGTCTGTAGCAGTACTCTCAAGCCGATCAAAAATTAAAAAACCGCTTCGTTTTGCCCCGGAGAACAACTTTGCCCCTTCAAAAATGTTCTCCTCTATCACGATCCGTCCCAACTCAAGTGCTTCAGCATCTATGTAAGACTGATAGTGACCGTAGTAGGGATAGTAACCGTAAGCGGTAGGCATGTAAGGGTAACCTGCGCCCCAAGGGCTGGAGTTCGGATGATCTACGTTGTCATAGAGTGCGTCGAAATAATCGTTGGATAGATTAGCGTATTGCACGCCATTTCTATCAATGAGGATGGCTGTATCATCAACCAAAACGCGTCGGTTATCTCGGTTGTGAACTGTAATGTCGAATACCGTGTAGATGGGTTCAACGGCACCGCGTTTCCCAACTAAAAGATAAGGATTCACTCTCGGATCTTCAGTGAGAGCGAACAGTTCTACCTCATCAAACGGTTTAATTGTAACGGCGATTCCCTTCTTTTTTACAGTCGCGGCTCCTATCTCTGGGTCAATCTCTGCATTAAAATGTCCCGCGATAGGCTCGATATAGGCATCGACTGAGGGTTGCGGTGGGACAGCACACCCTACCGTTAACACTCCTATTAAGAGAAGCACACCGATGCTGCCTATAACCTGATACCGGAAGTGGATGCGATCTTTTCTATGGATCATCAGTCTCATCCTCCTATGTTACTATATTTTACGTCGCTTGAGTTTTATTGTCAAAGGTTTTAATTTTCTGACGGTGGTATTCAGTTCTCCTATAGGCGGGAAATCCGATTCCTGATTTCCCGCTGGCTGCAAATTGCTGAGGGTTATTCTAAAATTCCCATTTTAACAATGTAGCACGATTGTGCCAGACCAGTACTCCCATTGTTGTGCCGATTGCTGCCCCCGTTACCACGTCTGATGTGTAATGCCGTCCGAGATAGATACGCGAGAAACTGACGAGTCCGGCACCGATGTAGAGCGGAATCCGTAATTTCGGATACTTGTACCCTAAAATCGTTGCAACGCTGAACACAATAGAGGCATGCCCTGAAGGTAAGGCGGGGTTCCCCAATGTTACGTCCAAGGGTCGTTTTCTGCCAATCAGTCTTTTCATCCCATACGTTATAACGCCTGCTCCGGTATACGCGGAAAATAAAAGTTTCCCGGTTTCCCGGTGTGAGTCATTTCCGTACGCCATGAGCAGTGCTGATGCTCCCAGGACCGCCCGATAGTCTCCAAATCTTGAGACTCCTTCCATTATTGTCCAAGTCGGTTGTTGGCGTGGTGGTGCATCATAGATACTATCAAAAAGGGTCTGGTCCCATCTTGATAGTGGGTTTTCGGCATTTACCTCTAAACCTGTTATAAGCGTGCAGAAAATTAGCGTACCTATAAGCGATGATTTAAGAGGTTTTGATAGTGTGTAACTTGTACGCCAATACTGCATTGAGCGACCTGACTGCTTCTATTCTGTTGTATCTTCTATAATTTTATGGTAAAATCTACAATCACTTGGATATTTAAGTTGAACTCACGTTACAGCCCTAAAAATGGAGACAAGAAGATGCGAATACTTCATGCCGTGGTTGAGTATGACCTGGAAGAGGCGGCAGCGATGCTCGGTATCTCACCAGCAGTCCTCAAACATGCGGTTGGTACTGGACACCTTCAGTATTACTACCGACTCGGTGAAGACAACTATCGGTTCCATGAAGCGAGTCTCCGCGCCAATAAAGATTTACTCTCGCAAGAAGATTACCTCATTCAGGTACTAAACACCTGTCCGTCTTCAGAGACTACCACGGCATCTGACGCGTCGGAAGAGGATCCACCGTCCACGCCATCCGATCCATAACCCGTCCCTGGATTTCCAATTTATGGTAGATTTTAGAATTAGTGAGATTCTCTAAAGAGGCGGTAGAGGCTTTCGTTTCTATTGAGATTGCCTCGCAGTGAGAATTATTTGTAGATTTTACGATAATAAGACTTATGCTAAATTGATAGGCGCGCTTCATCAGCGCGCCTATCGGAAAATGGTTTGAATTCTTCCCATTTTCGTTAGTTTCTTTTAAGTCTACCCCAGGTGGTTGCGAGTTTCCCTTGTGCTTCTACTGCGGTGAGTGTTGCACCAAGGCCGTTGTTCATGATATGGTTGACCTCTTCCTCTGACAAACCGCGTTTCCAGAGGTTAAATTCATCCATCAGCCCGGTGAAGGGACGTTTATCATCAATGTTGAAGCCGACGCGCGCGCCCTGACCCCAATCGCCTGCGATAGGTGTGCCGACGCGCGCTGCTTCTTCGCCGACGTTTTCGCCATTGATGTAGAGAACGGCTAATCCTTCTGCTCGACTGAATGTGCCGCCGTAATGTATCCATTCATTGGCTTTGTTTTCACCACCTCGGATATCGAATATCGTTGTGCCACCGGGGCTCCGATTCAGCCATCTATAGTTTCCGTCCCCGCGAGCTTCTGGATGGATAAGCCATGTATTATCCGTCGCACGCGCATTGAAAAGTGCCATATCCGATACGGATTCGACGTTGATCCAAGCGAGAAGACTCATGCCTTCGGTAGGAATATCTTCAGCCTTAACATTGGGACCATCTAAATCAAGGAAACTATTGGCTGCGAAGCGGGCGGCATTTCTGAATTTTCCATCACCGGATTGTGTGACATCCCCATTAATTTTGCCATCGTAACCACGTCCAGACTTTTCGATGACGGTATCCCCATCAAAATCTTCATAATCAAAATACAGTACCAGGTCAGGATCTAAAGCCTCAGCAGATGCGTCCTGAATTGCTGGTATCAGCATACAGAGCGTGCCTATTAAAAGTAAGCACATCAGATAAGGGGTTTGTATAAAGTTTCGTTTCATCTTTGGAGATCCTCCTATAGATAGATGAACAATTCTTTTATTTTTTTTCCAACGTGTAGCGACTTGCGTTAAAGTTTACCGCTTCCATTCCTGTAAACCGCCTAATGACACCGAAACGAGCAATCCGTTAAATCTCTTTTCAGGGGTTTCGTCTTACCTTGATGCCTTAAGTTTTCCCCAAGTCGTTGCGAGTTTACCTTGTGCTTCCACAGCAAGAAACGCTTCGACACCATCGTTCATGATGCCATTGACTTCTTCCTCTGTCAAGCCACGTTTCCAGACGTTGAGATCATCCATTAACCCAGTGAAAGGGCGTTTGTTGTCAATGTTAAAGCCGACGCGGGCACCCTGTCCCCAGTCGTCTGCAATAGGCGTGCCGACACGAGCCTTTTCTTCACCAACATTTTTTCCATTGATGTAAAGCACAGCTAACCCATCGGCGCGACTGAATGTGCCAGCGTAATGCTGCCATTTATTCGCTTCGTTTTTACCAGCACGGATGTCAAATATAGTTGCGCCGCCAGGGCTCCGATTCAGCCAACGATAATTTCCATCCCCGCGTGCTTCTGGGTGTACAAGCCATGTATTATCGGCTGCGCGAGCGTTGAAAACAGCCATATCGGATATGGCTTCAACGTTAATCCAAGCGACAATACTCATTCCCTCAGTAGGGATATGGTCGGGATCAATGTTGGGACCATCTAAATCCAGGAAGCTTCCGGCTGCGAACTGCGCAGCTTTTCCGAATTTCCCGTCATTGGACTGTGTAACCTTTCCATTAATCTCGCCATCGTAACCGTTTCCAGATTTTTCAACGACGGTGCCACCGTCAAAATCTTCATAATCAAAATACAGTACCAAATCCGGATCTAAAACCTCAGCAGATGCGTCCCGAATTTCTGCTGTAGACACACAGAGAGCACCCAATAGAAATAGGCACACCAGATAAGGCGTTAGTGTATGGATCGATATCATAAATCTCATATTCCGTTTCATCTTTTCCGGTCCTCCTTTAGATGAACCATTTTATCATCATGTATAGCACTTATTCATTCACATTACAGTTTACCACTTTTACATCAGTATGTGCAACTGAAAATTCAAAAAAATCTTGATTTTAACGCTGCTTTGCGTTAAACTGATTTTGGAGTTGAATAGAAAAAAATTAAAAAAATAGGATGTTATGAGGGAGCGTAAGGTTGCAAAGTGTAGGAGTTATTCCAGCACGCTATGCCTCAAGCCGTTTTGAAGGCAAACCGTTAGTGAATCTTCTCGGGAAGCCGATGGTGCAGCATGTTTATGAAAGCGCGTGCCGTGCGAAAACACTGGATGAAGTTATTGTTGCTACGGATGACCAACGAATTTACGATGCTGTAAAGCGATTTGGCGGCAACGTCCAGATGACGGGTGTTTGTGCAACTGGTACGGAGCGAGTGGCTGTTGTCGCAGCGCGGTTGACGTGTGATATTGTTGCTAATATTCAAGGGGATGAACCCTTGCTTGAGCCGATACAGATAGACATGCTGCTGCAGCCTTTTCTTGACAAACCGGAGGTACAAGTTTGCACGTTAAAGCAACGGGTTGAAACTGCCACGGATTATCAAGATGTCAATGTTGTTAAAGTTGTTACGAATCTTCAGGGTGATGCGCTGTACTTTTCGCGTGCGCCTATGCCGGGGAAAATCTCTCAAGTTGAGCTGCACAAGTTTCCTGTATATCGGCATGTCGGTTTGTATGCTTACCGTCGGGAGCAGCTTCTTGCTTTCACAAGGTGGAAGCGCACGCCTTATGAACTCGCCGAGGGGTTAGAACAATTGCGCTTTTTAGAACATGGCGTTCCTATTCATGTCGTTGAGACCGATATCCCACTTATTGGGGTTGATGTTCCGGCTGACTTGGAGCGGGTAAAACAAATTTTGGAGGCTTCATAAGGAAATTTTCATGACAAAATACATTTTCGTGACGGGCGGGGTTATCTCAGGTATCGGTAAAGGCATCACAACTGCATCGCTGGGTAGATTACTCATTAATCGCGGGTTTAAGGTGATTGTTGTTAAAATTGATCCGTATCTCAATGTGGATGCCGGTGTGATGAATCCATTCCAGCATGGCGAAGTTTTTGTCACCCGTGATGGCGCGGAAACGGATCTGGATCTTGGGAATTATGAACGGTTTCTCGGCATCGATCTGAACAAGTATTCTAACTTCACGACAGGTTCTGTTTATCAGGAGGTGATTGAGAAGGAACGACGTGGTGATTACCTCGGTGAAACCGTACAACTGATTCCGCACATTACGGATGAGATTAAGGGGCGCATCTATCAGATTGGGGAGGACAACGAAGCCGAAATCGTCATTACCGAGATAGGCGGAACCATCGGTGACTTTGAGATGCCGCCCTTCGTTGAAGCCATCCGACAAATGGCTGCTGAGGTAGGACGCGAAAATACGATGTTCCTCCATGTGTCGCTCATCTACACCTTACCCAATGGTGAAAGCAAAAGTAAACCGACGCAGCATAGCATCCGCAAACTCCAAGAGTTCGGGGTCCTGCCAGATGTCCTGCTTTGCCGTACTAGCCAGACATTAGAAGAGGCTTTCCGCCGGAAAATCGCGCTCCTCTGCGGTATTGCTGAAGAGTGTATTTTTGAAGGGTTGGACACGAAATGTGTTGATGAAATCCCGCTTAATTTTGAAAGGCAAGGGATGGGGCATCTCGTTTTAAAGAGACTTGGACTTGAGGCACGGGCACCGATGGATGCTGAGTGGGTCGCGATGGTCGAAAAACTGAAAAACCCGAAGCGGAAAGCCCGAATCGCTATTGTTGGGAAATATACAACCGGCAGCGATGCCTATATCAGTGTACAAGAAGCCCTCAAACATGGCGGAATCGCTAATGAAGCTGCTGTTGAAATTGAATGGATAGAAGCTGAATCGCTTACCAATCATCCAGACCTCGATAGTGTTTTTCAGAACGCCGACGGCATACTGGTTCCAGGCGGGTTCGGTTATCGTGGGATTGAAGGGATGCTGGTTGCTGCACGATATGCCCGTGAAAATAAAATACCGTATTTCGGATTGTGCCTTGGGATGCAGTGTCTCGTAATCGAGTTTGCGCGGCACGTTGCGAAACTTAAAAAGGCAAATAGCACAGAAGTAGACGAGAACACACCTCATCCGGTTATAGATTTAATGCATGAACAGCGTTCGATAGCCGACCTTGGCGCGACTATGCGGCTCGGACATTATCCGTGCGTCCTCAAAGAAAACACCAAAAGTTATGACGCTTATCAGCAGCCCATTATTTTGGAGCGTCATCGGCATCGCTATGAGTTGAATAACCAATACCGTTCGCAATTGGAAGCAGCGGGTCTCTGTTTTAGTGGGTTGGCACCAGATGAGAGCCTTATCGAAATCGCTGAGGTAACCGATCATCCGTGGATGGTAGGTTCACAATTTCACCCTGAATTTCAATCGAAACCACTGGCACCACATCCGCTTTTCCGAGAATTTATCGCGGCAGTCCTCTCCTACCAAGACAAAGATGAAGATATGATGGAGGAAACAGATAATGGATAATACAGTTACAGTTCGCTCCGGTGCCTGGTATGGGGATAAGGAACTGACGCTGAATTTTCCGACAGATTGGGAAGTAGAAATGTTGGGTCCGAAAGACGCGCCTGGACTTTCTGATACGCAAATTGAACAAGCATTTGCTGAACCGATCGGTACATCTCGCATTTCAGAAGTGGCAAAAGGCAAGAAAAGTGCCGCTATCATCGTTGATGATCTGAGTCGTCCAACGCCCGCTTCAAGAATTATTCCATACATTTTACAGGAGTTAACTTCAGCCGGTGTCCCGAAATCAGAGATTCGATTTGTTGCGGGTGTTGGTGCTCATCGACCGCTTACCGACGAAGATATTGCAAAAAAGGTTGGGGCAGACATCGCTGCTGCGTATGAGGTGACGAATCATAATTTCATGAGCGGTGACCTGCGTGCTTTTGGAAACCTTGAAAACGGCACGCCTATCTACCTCAATCGTATTGTCTCGGATTCGGATTTTAAAATCTGTCTGGGGGGTATCTATCCGCACAGTTCTGTCGGTTTTAGCGGTGGTGCTAAACTCATTGTTCCGGGTATCGCTGGTTTTACCACAATGTTCTATTTCCATACGTTTCCACCGGGTCGCGGTCCCGCTATAATTGAGGGACAAAGCGATGAACCGGATCGTCGTGACACTGTTGAACTGGCAGCGGGTGTTCTCGGTCTTGATATGATTGCTAACGCTGTGCTTAACAGTCGTCGTGAAATCTGTGGATTGTTTGTCGGTGATTTTATCAAGGCACATCGTAAAGGTGCGCATTTCGCGTTGGATACTTACGGTACAGTGATACCGGAAACGACTCGTAAAGAGACAGATTTGGTGGTGATTAATTGCTATCCGCTTGATGCTGATGCGATTCAACTGGATAAGGCACTGGCGGCTTTAAGTTATTTTGAAAACGCTTATACAATCGCACTCTATCCTGCGAGCGATAGCAGCTGCTACCACGGGTTATTTGACCGGATTGATTACCCACGCTATCTCCGACAACGCGCTGAACAGACTCCACCCGAAGCCCCCGCACAGCCGATCGGACGGCGGGGACAACTCCATGTCTGGTCTGAGCATTTTTTCGCAGATGACTTCTATAAAGAATATCCAGCATCACTGCTTTTCCGGGACTTAGACGGGTTGATTCAATTATTCGCGGAGAAGCTGCCACACGCCAGCGTTGCTGTTTTACCTGTAGGTGGCATTCAAGTTCTAACATAAAGCACTGAGACTTGTAATCTGCTTAGCTATGGAGATTGGCGAAATCGAACACCAATATTCCTTCAATAAAACGAAGTATCCCTTGCTCTTAGGTGTGCAATTTATGACTCACAAATGGAGGAAATTATGAACAACACGGCTACAGTACACTCCCGTGCTTGGTACGGAGATGAAGAACTGACGCTAAATTTTCCAACAGGTTGGGAAGTAGAGGTATTAGGTCCGAAAGACGCACCTGTGCTCTCGGACGCTCAAATTGAGCAGGCATTTGCCGAACCGATCGGCACGTCTCGCATTTCGGAACTGGCAAAAGGAAAAAAGAGTGCAGCTATTGTCGTAGATGACTTGAGCCGTCCAACACCTGCTGCGACAGTTATCCCATTTCTCTTACGCGAGTTAGCATCAGCAGGTATCCCCAAATCTGAGATCCGATTTGTTGTCGGTGGTGGATCGCACCGACCCATCACGAATGAAGAGATGGCGAAAAAGATTGGGGCGAATATTGCTGCTGAATATGAGGCAACGAACCACAACTTTATGGGTGGAGATCTGCGTGCCTTGGGGAACCTCGATAACGGCATGCCTATCTATCTCGACCGTGTTGTTGCGGACGCGGATTTCAAAGTGTGTCTGGGTGGTATCTATCCTCACGGTGCTGTCGGTTTCGGGGGTGGTGCGAAGTTGGTTGTACCGGGCATCGCCGGTTTCGCGACGATGTTCTATTTCCATACTTTTTCACCCGGGCGTGGACACGCTGTGATTGAAAGGCGAGGCAGTGAACCCGATCACCGAGATTTTTCCGAAGCCGTAGCGGAGGTTCTCGGTCTTGATGTTATTGTTAATACTGTGCTCAATAGCCGTCGTGAAATCTGTGGATTGTTTGTCGGTGATTTTGTGAAAGCGCACCGTCAGGGCGCGCACTTCGCGTTGGACACTTACGGCACAGAGATACCGGAGGCAAGTCGAAAAGAGACAGATTTGATTGTGCTCAATTGTTACCCGCTTGATAGCGATCCGATTCAAACAGGCAAAGCGATGTGGGCATCATCTTATTTTGAGAAGGCGTATCAGATGGCACTTAACCCAGCAAGTGACGGCATCTGCTACCACGGGTTATTTGAGCAGATCGATTATGCCCGCTTCCTACAACAGAGAGCGGAAAGGACAGAACCTGAACTGCCTGCGCCACAACTCGGCGCGCAAGATCAATTGCATGTCTGGTCGGAACATTTTTTGGTAGACGATTTTTACAAGAAGCATCCGGGCGCGCTGCTCTTCCGAGATCTCGATGAGTTGATTGCCCTGTTCGCAGAAAAACTCCCTTCACAAGCAAAGGTCGCTGTGCTACCAGCTGCAGGGATTCAGGTATTGGCACAGGAGAACTAAGGGTAAATGCTTAGAGAAAATGTGCAAGGAAAATCCTTCCTTCAAAACATCAATACTTTCCTTGGCAAGATTGAAACAGGCTTATTGTGTCTTATTGTCGCAATGATGTTGGGGCTGGCGATCCTCAAAATTGTCATGCGTTACGTGTTCAATACGAGTCTATTGTGGAGCGATGGTATGCTTCAACACTTAACGCTTTGGCTCTGCTTCTTGGGTGCTGCGTTGGCTACTTGTGAGAGGAGACACATCAGTATTGATGTACTCAGTCGGGTACTACCGGAAAAGATCACGCGCTGGAGTAATCTTATTGTTGATTGCCTCGCTTTGATTGTTGTTGGGATTTTAGCCTACTACGGTTTTATCTTTCTACAAGACGAACAATTGAGCGAGGCTGTATTAATTGGAAGTGTCCCTTTATGGTGGGCGAAGGCTATTATTCCGTACGGTTTTGTCCTCATCGGCATCCATTTGGTACTTCAGATTGGTATCCATTTAACGGGCGATGAGAACACGTTAAGCGCTGCCGCAGGAGAATCGGACTGATGGGATTACTAATCGGTATTGGATTGATAGGGTTCGCGCTTTTCGGCGGTGCGCTCTTCGTCTTACTGGGCGGTGCTTCGATTATCGGATACGCAACAGCGGGTGAACCGATTTCAACGATTCTGATCGATTTCAACCGACTCACGCGAAATTCAACAATTCTGATTATCCCCCTCTTCACCTTTGCAGGATATATCATTGCTGAAGGGAAGGCACCCCAACGGTTGGTTGCGTTCGCACGTGCAAGCGTTGGTTGGTTACCGGGTGGGATCGCTGTGGTTGTGCTTTTTACCTGCGCCTTCTTTACCACTTTCACAGGTGCATCGGGTATAACGATTATCGCTCTCGGTGGATTGCTCTATCCGATTCTACGGCAAACCTATAATGAAAGATTTTCACTCGGATTGGTGACGGCTTCCGGGAGTATCGGCTTGCTGTTTCCACCGAGTGTTCCGCTTATCCTTTACGCGATTATCGCCCAAGTCCGTATTGACAGGATGCTCCTTGCGGGTATTTTACCCGGAATACTTATTCTCGCTATCCTGAGCCTTTATAGCTGCGGATGGAGTCTTACCAAGCGTACTGAGACAACTCCGTTCAACTGGACGGTTTTTCTGCGAACGCTTTGGGAGGCGAAGTGGGAGCTGCTGCTGCCGTTTATTGTGTTAGCCGGTATCGTATCGGGTATTGTTACATTGGACGAAGCGGCTGCGCTAACAGCCATTTACGCCTGTATTGTGGAGCTTGGCATCCATCGTTCCATTTCCTTGCGGGTATTACCGCGCATCGTCAAAGAAAGCACGTTACTTGTCGGGGCAATCCTCATCATTCTCGGTATCGCTTTGGGGTTGACAAACTACCTCATTACGCTTGACGTACCGACGGCTGTCCTTGACTGGATTCAGTCAACAACAGAGAGCCGCGTCATTACCCTTATCGGACTCAATATTTTCCTACTCATTGTTGGGTGTCTGATGGACATCTTTTCCGCGGTGATTATCGTTGTGCCCCTGCTGCTCCCGATCGCTGAACAATTTGGTATTGACAAGGCACATCTCGGCATTATTGTTTTAACGAACCTTGAAATTGGTTATTTGACCCCGCCGGTGGGAATGAACCTGTTCATTTCGAGCATGAAGTTTGATCGGTCTGTCTTGATGCTTTACCGCTCTGTTCTATTGTTCATTGCCTTATTGCTGGTGGCTCTCGTATTGGTGACGTATGTTCCAGAGTTGAGCCTCTGGCTGCCGCGAGTGCTTGGGAAAACGTCTCAACCGCTGTTCTGATTGAAATGGATTTATAGTAAAGTCCACAATTAACGATACACCAAGGGCAGACAAGGTGTTTTTGATAGGGTATTTCTGCGGATTTCCTATAGAAACCTCGACAGCGACGGAAGGGTGCTGTGCTTATAGAGTGTGCGCTTATTTTTCGGATTTACTATAAAAAAATAAGTCTGGTGATAAAATCACCAGACTTATTTTATGTTTGTGCTCTGAAAACGGGGTTCACAAAACCGATATTTAATAGCATTATTGCTTTGCTTTGAGTTCACCCCACGTGATGGCTAATTTTCCAGCAGCTTCGACATCCAGACTGGTATCCATCATCTCCTGAATTTCTTTTTCTTCAAGGGCGCGTTGCCAAAAAGAGATTTCGTCAATGATGCCTTCTGCACCGTTTTTCAGCGGAATGTACGGAATCGTTTCCCATCCGAATCTCGGTTTTTCGTGAAGTGCGGGAAAGCCGCCCGCCATTTTCTTACCACTGGTTGCTGCTTCTTTGCCATCAATGTACAGAAATGGGTTTCCGCCATCGAAATCCCACGTTGCTGCGACATGGAACCATTGGTCTTTCTTTATGATTCCGTCTGGATCGAATTCAACATCTTGCCAATCGGCATCATCGGCTGCTTCAAAATAGAAGCCGAAGTCATCTGGATTAATGTCAACGTGGTTAGCACCTTTAGAAACGAAGAAATAAATAGGGCCAAAACTGGCATCGAAAATACGGTAATCATCGCCGTCGGAACCGTTCCAATCCGGCTTGAACCAGAACAGCAGGCTTCCTGCTTCAGTAATAACGTTGGGTACTTCCAGATAGGTTTCTGCGCCTTTGAGGGAAATCCCTGCATTAAATTTGCCATCCGCGACCCATTTTGCTGCGCCGCCGAACGCCCCATCGTTCCCGTTTCCAGTGCCGTCAACTGCTTTGTTCCCACTGCCTTCACCGATCCACATGAGGAGATCCTTATCGTCAGGGATTCCTGCGAATGCGGAAGTGATGACAAATGCACTCATAAGTAGGACTATGTAAACTTGTTTCACAATTTCTAAACCTCCCAATATTGGATTTTGGGAGGATTTTAGCAGAAATCATGAATTAAGTCAACTACTTTTCTTCGGGGCTGCAGTCCCTTTTTCAGAAGGTACCGCTTCTGATCCGGCCTTCTGCGTCTGTTTCACAGCCGCTGCTACATTTAGGAGTCGTTTTGGCACTGGTTGCGGTTGCGATTGCGGACTTAATTTCGGGCGGGGCCGAAACTGTGGGAGCGGTTCCGGTGGCTCATAAGTTGTATGTATTGGACGTTGCCCTATTGAATGTCCAATAACGTGTTCTCTGGTTTCAATAGGTTGCTCTTTCATACGATCATATCTCCCATCTGTTGATTCAATTTTTCTTGAACTTTTAGGCGGTGTTGGTGCGTCAAAAGAAAATCTTCCTTTAGCATTTGCGAACCCACCAATAACCATTCGCGGTACTGTTCAAACGTAGTTTTGAATTGTTCTAAAGAGAAGTCGGGATTGGCTTCCATTTCATAAATAAACCGCTCCAGGTTGAGGCGTAAACTCTTGAAATACTGAGCGTTGTGGCTCAAATCTGCTACGCGGTCTGAAATTTTAAGGATGACGTGCATAAGTGCCAAAAATGCAGCACTTCCTGCGATGACCACCCATGTTACTTTTCCTGCTGGTGTTCCCCATGCCATCCAGCCTACCATGACCGAAGCGATAGTGGCGACAGTCACGAAGGTTTTGACGATTCCGTCTATGGGTTTCCACTTTTGAAGCACTGAGGTCATGAGAGTTTCGGTGTAAGCGACGCGGTAAAAGGTTTCAAGTGCCGTTTGCCAGAGCAGATCTTTCTGATAGTCTTCGGCTGTTCTGTCCATGTTATAAGGATCTCCTTCCGAGAATGCATTCCGTTACTAATAGTAGGTACCCTGTGTTGTACAGTCACATAAGGCTCTTATCTTATTAGGTAACGAGGGAATTGGCAATTCGGTGACATTTTTTTACTTTATTTTTTTATTTTATTCAGGGGTCGGGAAAATAGAGGCGTAATTACTTTTACCGCACTACGTCCGGTGATGCTTCAGCAGTTCCCAATTCGGGACAAAACCGATACCGGGTCGGGTTGGGACAGTGACGTGTCCGTCGGATTCTAAAAGCATCGTTGGGAGGAACATTTCACCGCGTAGTGGGTCAACGGCGGGTGGATAATACTCCAACATCAAACCGTTATCTCGGCTTGCAGCGATATGGATTTGCAGTTCTTGGGCACCGTGCGGCGCAATTGATTTTTCGGCTGCCTGTGCTTCTTCTACGACCTGCAATGCTGGCTCATAGCCCGGAAGGATGGCGACATCCAGATTGAAGACATCCGCGCCGTTGTAATCCATAAGCGTTTGAAAGTAGTGTAACCCGTATCCGTTTTCTCCGGTGGCAATTCGGATACCGTAATCTTGGGCTATTTCGCGGAGCGTCTTATGTCCTCTGTAATCGTGGCTGTGGATTGGCTCTTCAAACCAGAAGATGTTGTTTGCCTGAAGTGCCGGCAGACACTCGAGTGCATTCTCGATCGAAAATGCACAATTCGCATCCACCATTAGGGTTGTATCGGGGCCAACGGTCTCTCGGACTGCCTCGATTCGTTTGATGTCCGTTTCAAGCCCGGCATCTGGATCCCCAATCTTCATCTTGACTGCGGTGGCATTGAATTCGTTTATGTTGCGTGCCATCTCTTCGCGGAGTTCATCAAACCCTTTCCCTCTGCCGTAATAGCCACCGGCAATATAAGTGCGGATACGTCCTTGTGTCCCCCCAAGTAGGGCGTGAACGGATTTTCCTTCTATCTTCCCACGGATATCCCAGCACGCTTGGTTTATCGCTGCTAGCACCTGTGTATGATAGCCGCCGGGTCCGTAAATTTTATAGTTCTCGGCTAACCGCGATACATAAGCCGTATCCGTTACATCACGTCCAATTAAGGTTGGACGGAACAGATCTGTATACATTGGGAATAGGTGAAGTGGACGGGTTGCGGCGGTTCCGCCGTTGAAGCCGTATCCGACCAAGGTATCGCTTCCATTTTGGGCGGTAACTTTTACCAGATGGAGTCTGCCTTTATCGTAGACATGCATGCCGTTCCAAATTGGAGGCTTGTCCCATTCGTAAAGTTCACTTTCAACCTTGACGATTGTGAAAGCGTGTGTAGGCATTGTTTTTTTTCTTCCTTCTTCTTTTATCCCGATTTTGCCGCAAAAATTGTCAATCGTAATTCTTCGTCGAACAGTTCATATATCGGGACTTTTCCGCTCAACGTCTCACTTTCGTTCAAGATGATACCCACCCCTTCGCCTCGGCGTTCTAAAAAATGTCGGCGTACGACTTGTTTGCCCATATCATCGTCGAGCGTAATTTCCGAAAGTAACCGAGCGAGAAGTTCATTACGTGTGGATTGGCTATAACGTAAATTGTCTACTGTCACCGTATTCGCCAATGCCCCTGGCGAATAAAGTTCCAGTCGATCAGTGAACATAAACAGCCGTATTTTTGATCCCGTTTTTGAATAATCTCTATGTACGACTGCGTTAACCACTGCCTCAAAAACGGCGCGCATGCTGTATTCTGGGAGGTCTACTCTGCCAATATCCTTTCGTGCTGCGACCGCGTTGTATCTTTCAACAAATCTCATGGTATTTATGATTTGTTGGTCCAACGGTCCCTTGAAGTCCTTAGCGTCAAGTTGATAGTTCGCATCTTTTTCTTTACTGTTGTAATAAACGGCTTGAATGAAACTATTATAGAGGTAATCGTCAGGTTTCTCATGACACATCAAGATACCTGCGACGGAAACGCGGTTCTGCTCATCTTCCTTGACCAATAACCGCCTTTTAAGCAGTAGGTCTTCTGTCTCATCTTCTGTGGCCCCTTGTGTGATAAATCGTTGATAGAGGTCTTTCGTTAATGTGTCTTTATGTGTGTTGGGTACGAACTGTTCGTCGAAAGCGATGATACGCGCCTGCGATCGGGTTTGAAACAGTCGTGCTAACTGCTCGGTGGGCATTTCTCTTTTGCTACTGCCTTGACGAATAAAGTAACCGTTAGAGGTTTTGTGGACAAACAGACTTCTCGGCACCTCTATTTTTAACAGATTTTTGTCATTAATCCGCAGTTTTTCTGTAAAGATAAGAACTATCGGATCCATGCTGTCTTGGCATATTTCAACGACTGTTTTTTCTGCAGCATCCAGCTCTTGCCGGTCAACCCCAATGACTTCACCACTATTATCAACGCCAATAAGGATCACACCGCCTTTAGCATTGGCAAAAGCAGCGATCTCGTCTGCGAGACTGTTTCTGTGGGGCAGCTCTCTTTTGAATTCAATCGTTGCGTCTTCGCCGAGATATATTTTTTCTATGAGTTCAGACAAACTGTCAAACATCGCTAATTTTTTTAGGGTGATCGTTCAATTCCTTAAAACAGAATAAACACTGAATCAAACAGCACTCTTGGACGCGGGAAAGCCTTAGTCCTGTTGGTTTACCTACGCAATATTATAACACAAAAGTAGGCAATGCGTAAATTCTAATTTGCTTTTACCACGCGCTCTGTGAGGGCAAAGTGAACAAGGGACTCTGATTTGAAATGGTAGATGAATATAGTAAAGCCCACAATTAACGATACACCAAAGGAAAGGCGAGGTGTTTTTGATAGGGTGTTTCCTCTAGAAACCTCGCCAGCGGCGGAAGGGGATATGTGTTTTTAGCGTGTGCACTTATGTTTTCGATTTACTATAATTTATTTTTTTTACTCCTTTTTTCATGAATTCAGTCTAAGGATTTATTAATTTGTACCGGGCGCGCATTTTTTACGTTAAATTCCGATAAATTGGGAACATTCGGAGGATCTTGGAATGTCGAAGTTGACAAGGGAAAGTGTCTTAAAACTGGTACGTGTAAAAAAGACGGCACTCTACAATGGCATGGGATGTCGGCACGGTAGTATTCACTACAGAACTCCACGATCGAAGGGTGATCGACATAACGGTGTTGCAACACTGCTATGGTATGCTATCAACGCGCTTCCCAAACGAAAATAACGGGACTACTATCGTAGCCCCGCCATTATTGTAAAATATCCAAGAGATCGCTACAGCGTAGTCTGCTGGTGTTAAAAAGGCTGCTGACGCTGAACAAGTCTATTTACCTGCTACAATCGCTGCTTGATTTTCCCCCAAGTGGTTGCGAGTTTGTCTGCAGCGGAAACCGCTTGCGGTTTGCCAGCCGTTTCGCCTTCACCGTCTCCCATTTCAATGTCATCAATATAAGCCGTCAGAGCCGTCGGGTGGTCCCAACCGAAGAAGATCCAGCTGAGACTCGGATTCACGCCGCCTTTACCCCCTTCGCCTCTAAAACCGAAATCATCAACGACCTGTTCGTCATCAACGTAAAAATCGTAAGTTTTCTTCTTGAAATCAAGCACGATGCGGAAATGATGCCATTCATCCAGTTTTCCCTGTGTCACCTTTTGTCCAGCATTGCCATCGAGTGCATTGATAGCACCATCCGCGGAAACATTAAAGACGGCAGCCCCGCCCCACTTGATCGCATCTCCACCGATATAAAACAGCATTGTGCCTTCGCCTTTTTCACGCTGCGTGAATAATGAAGCATACTGAATTCCATCATGCGTACCATCGAAACTTCTGGTGACCATTGTGTTTTCTGTGACCAGAATACTTTTGCCTGTGTCCCCGCGCTTCACCTCGCCTCCAATTTGGCAAGTTTTTTGGTTCATTGCCGTTTTCCAGTCGTCTTGCCCAGCGATGTCTCCCTCTTTGAAGTTATCAAAATTCTCACTGTACCACACCTCGCAAAACGCATTGAACCCCAAAAACAGGAGTCCGAAACTGAGTATCAAACTTCGTTTTAACATCATCATAAGCCTCCTGAAAGTTTTGTTATACCATTTCTAAAAGTTTATATCGCATTAACCGCACCTTTGTAGCACAGACTCACAGTCTATGCTACAAAGGAACACAAACTAAAAGTTTATGCTACAATTTCAAGCAGAAATGGTATTAGTTATTAATTGAGTGTTTCAATCCATTCACTGAGGACGCGCGCCATCTCTACGAAAACGTCCTCATCCGATTTACGGGAACGTTTGAGTACTTTGAATCCGTGATCTGCCGTGTCCAATAGATGTAGCGTTGCATTGTCCCCGAGTTTCTCACAGACAGGTTCCAACAGGTCGAGGACTGCCAACTTATCGCGGGTACCCGATAGGAACAGCATAGGTACCGTGACATCTACAAGGTGTTCGGCGCGTTCGGTGCCTTCTCTGCCAGAAGGATGCAACGGAAACGCGAAGAACACAAGCCCACGCACATGTTCAATGGGTTCTTTCGCTGCGGACATTGAGGACATACGTCCGCTATAGGAGTGTCCACCGACGAGTATTGATAAATTGCTGGCTGCTTCGTGTGCAGCTGCCGCAGCAGATCGGACAGTTTGCAGCGCGACCGCCTCTGATTCCCGTCCTCCACCACCGCGTTCCATGTAAGGAAACTGATAGCGGAATGTAGCGATACCTATATCCGCTAACCGTTCGGCGATCGTCTGAAGTGTTGAGTGGCGCATATTTGTACCTGCGCCGTGTCCGAGCACAAGCAGCCATTTTGCGTTGTCTGGACGTATTAGTAACGAGGAAACCTCGCCTTTTTCTGGTGTTGCGATGAATTTCGATTCGATTGCTTCATAGCTCATTTTTTTCTCTCCAAGCAAAATGCGTCATTAATCTAACCAACCAAATCCAGGAAGACGATATGCTCTTACCATCTGCAGGAACTGAGTATGTTGACTTTCGCTTGCCTGTTTTCCAGCAAGTCCCTCCGCAAGGCTCAAGGGATCTCCATGATAGAAAACATCTTGACGTGCGTAGGGTAGACTTTCAATTTTCTTTTGTAACACCACTGCTTCATCTGGTGATTCGGAAAAAAATCGGTCAAACATCTGCGTACCAGTTCCCAGTATGCATCCACATAGGGGCGAGACAAAGGAACATTCGGGTCTTTTACAGCCATAATTCTACCTCCGTGTCAGACTAAACTTTATAGATTGTAGGTTGGTGTTCCTTGACTGTGTAAAATTGGTGCAGGGAGTATTTCCAGTGCTGCTTCCGTATGAAAACTCATCTGATCAGCATCTTTGATGACTAACCTTTGTGGCCAAAGCGTAACCGGTCCAAAGACAATATCATAATTTCTATCACCATATAGCAAGTGAGGTCCCACTTGATTACGGCAGTACTCAACAAAATCCCGATAGTCTGAGCTTGGACCGTCTGTCACAAAACATAAACTCAACAAAGAAGTCAGGTGATTTCTGTCCACCTCCAATCTAAGTACCACCGCACGAGTCAATTCCTTGGTTTTTCTGGGCAAGTATCTAAATTGCCTATCCGCCCAATCTTCTGCCTGTGTCAAAACCGTCGTCAAGTAGAAACCTCGACCGAAATCTGCCTTTGGGTTGCAGAGTGTCAGGTCAATGCTATGAGGTCTTGAATCTGAAGGTGTACTTATAACTGATGCTGCGATATCAATAGTACCGTGATAAAGCACAAGGGGCCGATTCGTCCAGGCCACTAACTTTCTCCTTAATTTGTTTTCTCATTACTAAACTTATTATACCACAGATAGCGTCGTAACACCAATCTTTTGAGCATGTTATTATCCATTCTTTAAGCACTGCTGCACAATATCTCGGTAGGTTTCCAATCCCGCCGTCTCTAATCCTTTCACTTTTGCGAGATCGTCCCATCGCCGTAAAGTGAGCGCGTCCTGAAAATGCGGAATCTGCTCAAAAGCCTCCTGCTCCTGATCAGACATGACCCCTCCCTGAACGATGAGACTTCTTTTTGAGGCTTCAGATAACCCGTCATGATAGGAAGCATCAGTTTTACATAGATACCTTTTCGCTGGAACATGTAGTCGGATCGGCGTTGTAACCGCTTCAGGAAAAAAGGGATCCATATACTCTGCCCCGATTTCCTCATGACTCAAATCCACGTCGAGAAAGGCTTTATCGGCATTATGCTCATCTAAGATAATATGTCCGATATCGTGAAGTAATGCTCCTGTAATTAGTGTGGCACTTACATCGTGCTGTTTTGCGAGGGCAGCGCATTGGAGGGCGTGTTCTAACTGTGTCACGACCTCATCGTAGAATGACTGCCCACGTCTCTCCATATATTCAAACAACGCGTCAACCTTTTGCTGTGGCGTTGCCCCTAACATTTCCTGTGCGAGACTTGGATCAATGTAATTTTTCATGATTTACTGTTTTCCCTTGAAAATGTGCGATTTTACTAATTTGTTTATCTCGGTGAGAGCCATCTTTCGCATATTCTGAGAAAGCTTGCCGTTTATCTGTGTAATACTGTTCACGCCAATCGCCTTGTGAACGGGCATTGTAGGTAAGATAGATAATGCGTCTCGGTCGGTCTGAACGGTTTGTCGGACTCTTGTGTGGGATGTAGGAACCGAAGAGGAGAATATCGCCAGGCTCTGTTGGCACGGCGACCCACTCCATCGTTGCGGCGGTTTCGGGCGCGACACACCCCTTTTCGTCCAGCGCGATGAAGCCTTCTTGGTGTCTACCGGGTGCAAAATAGAGGCAGCCGCTTTCGGAAGTTGCTGAATCTACCGAGATTAAGCAGGTGATGTGGAAGTTGACGAACTCGTAAGCTGGTGCGTCTTGGTGGGCAGCGTAACCACCGCCACCGGGATACTTGTAATTGATTTTCTCTTTGTAGAGGACTGCGGGTTCTTCCATCAACTCGGAAATAACATCCAACACCTTACCGCGTGTCACAGTGGCTTCCATACCGGTGTGGTATGGCACGAAATTTTCTGAACGAGAAAGTCGCGCCCCATCCGGCGTAGATTCGTAGTGATGCATCCACTTGTCGCGAGTCGGTTCCCAACCTGATATTTCAGAGACCCATGCTTGTAAGTGGTGTACCTCTTCGGCGGAAAAGAAGCCCGCGACTTTCAGATAGCCGTTGGTTTTCCAGTTCCGATGAAGTTCTGGATTAAGGTAAGACACACTCCTCTTCCTTGCGAAGAATCCTATTGTCTGTAAGTATAGCGTACCAGAAATCTTTCGTCAAATTTTAGGGGTTTCGGTGCAGATTCGATTAAAAAGAGTAGGCATGCAACATTCCAAAGCATTCGGAAACCGCACTAAAAGTAATATCATATTGGTCATATATCACATAATTGTAGCGTAACTACGAAATTTCTATCCTGATTCAGTAACAATTTTGCAATCAATTTGCGAGACAACTTTCATAGAAAGAATAAGACTATGCAACATCTGTTGGGTAAAATTTTAGGAACAATCTCGTGCTGTGCGAGGCAACGCTTTTCTGGTCAGGGCGGTACATGGCGAAGTCGGAAACCTCGTCAGTGAAATACTACACATTCTTACATAAATCTGAAGGTATTTTTTTTATGGCAACAATATTTTATAGCCTTTCTGGTGAGGGACGCGGACATGCGACGCGGGTTCGCGCTGTTGTTGAGGCGTTACGAAAACAGCATCGAGTTGTCATTTATGCCCCCGGACACGCCTATGAATTGTTATTACCGGTTTATGAAGGGACCGAGGTTGACCTCAGGCATATTCCAGGACTTGCCTTTCATTACAAAGACTGCCGTTTGACAGGTCGCCGACAACTTGATGCCTTTAAAACCGGCGTGGAGGGTCTGCACTATATTGCGCGTTACACCGAGCTTTCCCGACGGTTGCGCGATGACATTGAAGCGGAATCACCAGATTTGGTTATCACAGATTTTGAACCTGCGTTGCCAAGAGTGGCTCGGCATGTAGGTATCCCATTTATCAGCCTCGATCATCAGCATTTTCTGCTTGTCTCGGACCTCCGTAAACTCCCAGTGGACTTACAACGACACGCTTTTTTTATGGCACAGGTCGTGCGCGGATATTATCAGGGACAGGTCCAAACCGTCGTCTCGTCCTTCTACTTTCCACCGTTGAAGGCAAGTGCTCAGGATGTCTCACAGATTGGTGTGCTGCTGCGAGATGAAATTCTTCAAGCGACCCCGGAACATGGCGAACACATCGTTGTTTATTTGAGACGCTTCGGATCTCCAGAGGTTTTTCAGGCACTCGAAGCCTGTGGGTGTGAGGTTCGGATCTATGGACTCGGGGCACAACAGTCTACCGGACGTTTGAAGTTCTGTGAAATTGATATGCACAGGTTCGTCGAAGATTTAGCGACGAGTCGGGCATTAATTAGCACTGCCGGTAACCAACTCATCGGGGAAGCCCTCTACCTTGAGAAACCGGTGCTGGCGATGCCGGAATATTGCAATCATGAACAACGTATCAACGGACATTTCCTTCGAGACTCTGGCGCGGGAATAACTGTTGGCATGGAACAGATGACACCACTCTATACCCGTTATTTTATGGAGCATTGCGAAATGTTTCGCTCGCGTATTAACCGTCAGAACATACAGGGAAATACCATCGCTTTGAATATTATCAATCAATACTTACCAGGGGCTGCTTAGAAGGAATTTATGAGATGCGTCGTGTACTATCATTTTTACCTACGCTTTGGCGAACTCACCGGTGTCAAGTAACACAACCACGCTTTTTAACCTACATCGTCACCTTTTCATGCAACGCCCGTTGTATAATGTGCGATTCGTGGCGCAAACCTTCCCTGAACGATCTCAGCCTGCAAGAGGTTGAAAATATATTTAATCAACTCCCACAAATGGATGCGGTGCGACTGACGGGCGGTGAACCATTTGTGCGACGGGACCTACTTGAGATAGCACATCTCACACAAAAAAAGTTGCGACCCCTGGTACTCCATGTCACCACAAACGGGTTTTTAACTGATCGGATTGTAAAATTTTGCGAAGAACGAGAACGGGATGTACCTTTGAGTATGCTTGTTTCGGTGGACGGAATGAAGGATAAACACAACGCAGTCCGGGGACACGATAAGGCATGGGATTTCATCGTCAAAACCCTTGAAACCCTCGCACCGCGCCAGAAAGAGCTACGGATGAGCCTCGCGGTGAACCAAACAATCGTTGATGCTGAAGGGGTTGAGCATTACAAACGCCTGCGGGATTTCTTGAAACCATTGGAGGTTCGGAATAATGTCGTAATGGCGTATGATGTCAGTGCAACCTATAATCTGGAAGAAGAAATTAATGTCGCTCCTACACAGATAGGCGAATTCGCAACATTTGGTGAATTCACACAAGAACATCTGAAAACTCTCTTTGATGAGATTGAAAAAGATTTGCCGCGTTATCGGTTTCTGGACCGGATTGCGAAAAAATACTATCTCCTCGGTATCCGAAATCGGTTGCTCGGTGATGTGGGCGCGCCGAATCCGAAATGTGTGGCGTTGAATTCGCATTTACGTCTGTTTCCAGATGGACGTGTTCCGACGTGTCAGTTCAATACAAACTCGGTTGGTAACTTGCGCGATGAGAAATTCGCTGACTTATGGGCAAATGCTAATGTTCAGAAACAGCGGGAATGGGTAAGCAAATGCCCGGGCTGTTGGGCGGAGTGTGAGGTTTTGCCTAACGCGATTTATACCGGTGATTTGTTACAGAAGACGCTCTTCCCGATTAAACGAACTTGAGATATGTTTTATAAACTACGCTGACGGAATTTATTACGGACGCTATGATTAACTACAGATAAACGCATGCTAGGCGAGGTTTTCAACCTCGCCTTTTTTCGTTTCATACCTCGGACGTGCGTCCGTTGTATGGTCTCCAAGAATTGGCGTTCTGCAATATATTTTTCGGCCGCAAAAAAAAAGTGGTGAATTTTACAGAAAAGTGATATGATGGGTATTAGATTAAACCGTTCCATTTGAAATCGAATGAAAAGTTTACATCGAACGTATTTTAAAATTTCAGGAGATTGATTATGCGTACTTCACAACTTACTCCCCAAGAAACCCACGCCGGTTCTATCCACATTGAGGAATTGCCTGTGGATCCGGTAGTAGAGACTGAACTTACCTACCATCAACTCTGTCCCGCCGATACGTTTGAGGATCTCGAAGGCAAACCCTTCCACGTCAACGGCACACATCTCGCAGTTTTCAAGTTTCAGGACAAGTTCTACGCCGTTGACAACCGGTGTCCACACATGGGGTACCCTATGTCCAAAGGCAGTATCCGCGATGGTGTGCTTATCTGCCACTGGCATCACTGGGAATTCGACCTCAAATCAGGCGGATGCTTTTTGGCGTTTGGCGACGATCTAAAAGCGTTTCCTGTCCAAGTGCGCGACGACGGTTATCTATACGTCGGGTTAGCCAAAGGTGAACGGGAAGCCGCAAAACGGAGAGTCATCGATCAAGGCAAGCGGGCACTTGAGCGCGGACTCAAAGACCGCAGCACCTTCTTTATCGCGAAAGCTGTCACCGCGCTTCGGGACGCAGGCGCGACACCGAACGAGATTATTCAACAGGGGCTTCACTACGGTGCGCATAAAAGTAGTGAGGGTTGGTCGTCAGGCGTTGCTATTCTTACCCTCGCAGCGAACCTCTGGGACGACATTGACCCGAAAGATCATAACCTGTTTCTTGTACACGGTTTGAGCCAGATTAGCCGTCGAACGACTGGAAGTGCCCGTCCCTATCGTGCCCCGTTTCCGCAAGTGAGCGAGGAACACGATCTTGAAACGCTCAAACGCTGGTTCCGCTACTTTATAGATAAACGGCACTCAGGTGCAGCAGAGCGCATCTTATTGACGCTGAATGATCGCGACTATGACAAATCGGTGATCGCAGATTTCGTCTATACCGCCGCAACCGACTACTACTTCACGGGTGATGGACACGCCCTCGATTTTGCGAACAAGATGTTTGAGGCATTAGATTACGTTGAATGGGAGGGCGCACACGAGATTTTACGCCCAATTGTTGTCGATTTGGTGAGCCGAACGCGGCATGAAGAGACTTCGCGATGGGCAGATGCTGTGCCAGTGTTAGAACCTGTTTTTGAACGGCTCGACAGCATCTGGGAAGAGAATCAAGCCAACACATCGGAACTGGATATTTCGGAATTCACACAGGTACTCCTCGGCGATGAATTCGAGCCGACTGTCGCTCTGGTCGAAGAAAAACTACGCGCAGGTGTGGATCCGAGAGACATCTGCCGCGCGATGACCTACGCTTCTGCGGTTCGCACGGCTCGTTTCCATCTGAAGAACGAAGGCGATTGGCACGATGTAGCGAACATCTACTCGTATGCCCACGCGCTTTATCACGCTTTTGAATATACACCGAGTGCGAGCTTACTGCGCGGCATTTTTCACGGTGTGGTTTTCCTCGCATATTTGCGTTGGTTGAACATGCCCGCCGCTCGGATTCCGAGGCACGGTCAGCGGATACCTGATGAAACTTACGAATCCGTCGATAAGATGTTAGTAAGGCTTCAGGAGTTTGCGGACTTCCAGAAGGTGTACGAGGCAGAGATTCTGGTGAATCAATATCTGGAAGAAGGACATGACATCGATGCGTTGAAGCGAACACTTTCACACATCTTACTACGCGAGGACGCTGAACTCCACATGTTCCAAGTCTTGGAAGTTGCGTTTCGGCATTACGATTTGTCGGAAGACAATGAAGAACGGCGGATGCACATGTTGGCAGCGACCCGTTACATCACAGCGCAGAAGTTGATGAAGAACATCTTGTGGTCTACTGAAAACGCGGAGCGTCTCGCACGGGGCGAGTTGCTGAGCGAACGGGATGATGATTAATGTCAGGTTGCCGTAATAACAGTGGCTCAAAACGACTGTTAATTGGATTCTGGGATGGGTAAAACGTCCCGATAGACTGGGTCCATCTTCTTCGGGTATGTTTTACCCCGAATCCACATGGCAGGCCGGATATTCTTTACATTCTTAATTGGAATACGTTCCGCTTTTGCACTGATATAATGTGCGACGTTTGCACGTCGGAAACGTCCGCTGTGGTTATCCGTGCTTTTATGCAGGAGTTGGTTGTTGAACCAAACTACGCCGCCAGGTGGCACCTCAACAGCAACGCCATCTTCGTCGCGTGCATCGCGTGCAATCTTAAACTCTGTCTGTTGTGAACCTTCCAAATCCTCATGCGCAAGGATGCCGTATTTGTGGCTACCGGGTATCACGTATAGACACCCGTTGTCTCGATCCGCTGCATCAATCGCCGTCCATGTTCCCACTGTCATTTCAGTTTTATACTGATGGTTAAAATACCACTTATCTTGATGCCATGGAAATCCTAAACCGATTTTTGGTGCTTTCCAGATGTATAGATTGTTGAGACCGAGAAGATCTGGACCGAGTAGATCAACAATCGGATCCGTTAGCCGTGGGTCCCGTACGCGGGCGAGGAATTCGGAAATGTAACAACTCACATGATGGATTTTGTGCATCGCGTGGATACCCTGTGCTTCAGCTTTTCCATCTATGACTAAGGCGTTTTGATTAATGTTATCCGCCGGGAAAGGTCGTTTTCCATCAACGATGTCGTCAGCAATTTGGCGCAGCAGATCGTTTTCTTCTGCTGTGAAAACGTCGTAACGGACGAAGTATCCGTTCTCGTCCCAAGAAGATTGTTCTTCAGGTGTCAACCTAAACTTCCGTTCGTCGGGTGTTGTATTTGTGTCCACTAATTCTCCTGTTAATAAATTCTAATCGGATTACAGAATCGGTATAATGTCGTGTTGGACTTCATCTCCCATACCGGAGTAGGTTTTACCGCGAATCCACATCGGCGGTCGTTTTTTATTTACAGCCTCAGGACGCGTCCATTCGGCTTTTGCACTGATATAATGTGCGATGTTCGCACGTCGGAAACGTGAACTGTGATTATCGGTGCTTTTATGAAGGACTTGGCTATTAAACCAGATGACCGCGCCAGCAGGAACTTCTACCGCAACACCATCTTCATCGCGTGCGCCGACTGCCTGCTTAAATTCTCCCTGTTGTGAACCTTCAAGTTCCCTGTGGTCACGAACACCATGCTTGTGGCTACCGGGGATAACATGTAGACACCCGTTTCCTTCATCTGCGGTGTCAATAGCCCCCCACGTTGCAACTGTTGTTCCGGTTTTATATTGATGGTTAAAATACCATTTATCCTGATGCCACGGGAAACCCAAACCGATTTTTGGCGGTTTCCAGATGTAGAGGTTATTGAGACCGAGGAGGTCTGGACCGAGGATGTCAACAACGGGGTCAGTGAGACGCGGATCGCGCGTCCGATCCAGGAATTCTCGACAATTACAACTCACATATTGGATATTGTGCATTGCATAGATGCCTTGGGCTTGCATTTTCCCGTCTCTGACTAAAGCGTTTTCAAAGATATGATAGTCGGGGAAGGGGCGTTTGCCATCAACAATGTCGTCAGCGATTTGCGCCAAAGCGTCGTTTTCTTCTTTTGTGAAAACGTCGTAACGGACAAAGTATCCGTTCTCGTCCCAAGAGGCACGTTCTTCAGGTGTAAGCCTAAACCTCCGTTCCTCGGAAGTTGTATTTGTACCCATTCATGCTCCTTTAATGTACGTGTTCATTTTATTTTTTCTTTTGCTGCCTATTCATTATATGCGCCTACATGTCTGCAGTTTCTTGGTTGTTGGTTGCGTTGTATGCTGCATAGACCCTACTACCTATTATACAATAGGAATCCCTATGTATTCAAACAATTTTTTCTCTGGTTACGCCGCTATGTAGGTGGTATTATCTCGCGCTTGGTTTATGGATTACACGCAAAGGATTTAGCTAATCGCAAGAAGCAATAGAGTTAAGCAATATATCCAAAACCGGCGCTTCAGTGTTGAAAGGAACATAATACCACCCTCTGTTAGATTGCGAATTCGCAACCCCTATAAAACTGTTCCTGCAAAAAACAGAAAAGTGGTATCATATATTATGCTGATCGATCCGTTGACGCAAGTCCCAATCTTTTCGGAACTTCAATCCTTATGCCGCTTTAACGTGCCCCAATAGGTTGTCAGTTTTTTATAGGGATGCGCCGGGGCGTTGCCACCAGCGCTCTCCGGTTCTTCGTTGGTAGACAGTAGCCAATCGCTAAAGACACCCCGATCCCACTCGAAGTCGTCGATACGCATATAGGTGATGTATATCTGCTTCGGGTCGAGAATAAAACGTTCAATACGCGGTGTCTGCATCGCTCGCAGGGCTTGACTTGTGATCCGGCGTGGACTCTGTTTCCAGACCCCTTTTTCTTGCATGTGGGCAGTTAAACCATAAAGGAAGCAACTATACGCCATATCGACCGTTCTGTTGTTCTCAGTTTTCAGGACGTAATGCACACTTGGAAGGGGTTGCCCAGCGTATTCGCAATTCACCGTCTTAAATGTTTGCTGACCCAACACTTCAGGGGTCAGCCGTAACACATTATCGGTTATCTGCGAGTTGGCGTGTGTGAGTTTTATGGGAATATAACTCGGATTATACAACGTGCCGAGATACAGCTGCCAGCCATTGAGGTCCGAAAGCGTATCATCCCCCGTCCGAATCTCTATCGTTGAACAGGTGTATTGACCGTTGACGTATTCAAACTCTAAGGCATAGATCATCACTTTGGGTCGCTTTCCACGATGGAGATCCGGTGCCCAACCGATACCACAGTGTCGGAAGTGCTGGACGGGTTTTTCGAGGTCAGAATCCTCTATATACGCTGCTAAATCTGTTTCTAAATCTTCAGGCGTTGTGGGTATAGCACCTAAAATGTTTTCTTCTGTAAATTCATGCAACCGAAGGTATATTGTTATACCCGCAGGGAGTATCCGGGCGAGTACGCCTTGATTCTCTGAATACTGTTGGGGGTCTATTACGAGTGTTTCTAAGTCCACTAAGTCTTCCAGAGGCAGCAGACTCTCGATCGGGTTCAGAGATATATCTAACACATTCAGTTCCGTCAAGCTTGAAAGCACAGAAATGTCTGTGACTTGGTTGTCAAGAATATAGAGGTGTTTCAAGTGCGTCATGCCAGCAAGCGCAGAAACATCACGGATTCGGTTGCCAGAAAGATACAGATATTCCATTTCTGTCAATCCTGAAAGGAAAGAGATGTCCGCGATGTCCATGCCTGTAATCGCTAACCATGTCAATCCCGTTAAGGCTGAAATGCCAGATACGTCAGCGATGGGATTGTCCGAAAGAGAGAGAGTTCGCAGGTTGCGTGCGGCTTCCAAGCCAGTGATGTCTGTGATCCCTGACTTGTTAGCAGCCAAGTTTGAGAGATGATCTATAGCCGCTTGTGTGATGTCATCAGTGGGATTCAACGATAAGGCTTCACGGAGTTTGGCAGCCAGATTCGGGTCAGGTATATTGACGACTTGCGCATAGGTGAACGGTAGCCACTGCATATTCAACAGCATCAATACCGCGATAAACACAAAACGATGTTTCATTAGATGGTAACGGGGCTGTCAGCAGCCCGTCTCCTTTGTTGATTTTTTTTAAGAATATAACGCGTATAGACACGTTTAATGAAAAGTGGTAAATCCACAACATGCACACAGTATATATAGACTGTGCGTACCTTGTGGATTTACCACTCAAATTACAAAATTAGACTTGCGAATTCGCAAGCTGCTTCTTATTATCATACGCAACGATATGAACCACCCTCAATTAAATCAAAAAGGGGGTGTAACGATATAACGGAGCGTAATCGACGGCTGTGGCTCAGCATCGCCCCAGTATACATTGAATACAGTAGCGGGTGCGCTGAACGGTCCTAAGATCACTACACTTTTCTTCCGGATACTAAAGTGAAGGTTGTTTAGCGCAAGATTCCGTACCCTATCCTTTTCAATCTCATCTGCATAGCCGAATCCATTAGGTGAATCTGTCCTAAAATTCGCGGGTCTTTTGCTAAACACCAAGAGGATAGCACCATTTGCTGGGACGTTCCCATCATTTTTCGGTATTGCTTCTTGGAATACAGCGGGTGGCGCCAGCGGTTCTTGGGTATCACTGCCACATCCGAAAATCGTGAGAACAAATGCGAAAAAGACAACTCGCTTAAAAAACGAAAGATTCTTCACGTTCATAAGTAAACCTCTATGTGCCAGCGTAGGTGGCAGGGTTGCGAATTCGCAACCACTGTTACATTATTTCGTGCGGTTCTGGAGTTCAGAGTCGGTGAGTTTCCATTCTCCCGGTCGTATTGTGTGAACACGTTTCTCGCGTAGAAGGTAGTGAAGTAGCGTATGTGTAAAATAATTCTTGTATTTAGGCTGACCTGCGACTCTACGCAATTTATCTTCAAATCCGCACTTATCGGCGATGTCCTTGAGTCGTATATAGTCTCTGCCACCTCCAAGTTCTATCATACTCTCAAGGACTACCTCCTCAAGCCCGTATATGAAGTCCTCAAGGTCGTACGACTGGTTTTCGTTAATTCTCTCATGTTTCGCCGATCCCTTGTCGGTGATGCGCCATTCTCTACGATTGCCTGCATAATATCGGTATTCAACGCATCCTTCATATAGAAGGTCCTCAAGTAGTCTGCTAGTGAACGTATGATCATAGGTTTGCTCGCCTTCGGCTGAAGTTAATTTATCTTTAATTCCAGTTTCAGTCCGAATGGTTATAAGCCTTACATATGAACCGAATGATGAGTTATCCTCTATAGCACGAAGGACTTTCCACTTAAGTCCCTCTATACATTCATCAATGCTCAATTTTTTCGTATCGTTCATTACTACATCTCCTTTATTTAGGTTTAGGTGGGGTTGCGAATTCGCAAGTCTAAATGTTTTAGTGTCGAATGATTAACAAACTACCAGAGCTAATTGAAATACCGATTGATATTCTATTTCGGACGTTAGATTGATAGTTCCATTGTAGAAATACTGAACCAAATGTTGTATCATTACCTATTATATATTCGTCTATTTTGGAAGTGATCATAATTTGTGTTGCGACACCTACTCCGTAGAGACTGTCATAGGAGATACCACTCCCAAAATGCAATAGCGTCATATTATCAAGATAAAATCCCGTCGTAGGAACAAGTGATGCGGTAAATCTATCTTTAATCATCAGATAGTTCGCCATTCCGATTACACCCATATTGACTGTATGCCCTCGATAGTACATATATCCTTCAGTGCTGGTGGTGTGCGATAGGCTTGTATTGTAGATGCCGTGAACGCCAAGTGTGAAGTCTCTTGTTTGTATTTCTCTAAGACTTGTTTGAAAACCGCCTAATCTCAATTCTTTCCATGTATGGGTGAAATCACCATAAGAAAGATTTGTTGTCAGCAGAAGGACGCAACATATTTGGATTATTCTTTTACTCATTGTTATACACCTATTTAGGTGAGGGTTGCGAATTCGCAACCCCCTTAAAAAGTAAAGAACGCGTATTCCGTTAAGTTCAGATACCTGACTATTTTACCTTTACCAGTCCATCATTTGACGAGATATGATATATATCTCTATCATAGTCACCCGCTAAACTTATTATAGAATAAACTTTAGATTCATTAGTTTCATTTATCGTTAATATCAGGGATGCAGGGAATTTTTCCGTAAGTGAGTTATAGGGGCCTTTATTGAGCAATATACTCGCACTATCTTCACCTGCAATAATACCCACACTGCTATCAATCTTCGCCATATCGTGAGTATCCCTTGGGTCATAGGTAACGAAGAATTCACCGCTGGAGACAGTAAGACGCCCCTTAATGAAAACATCACCCCCAAAAAATCTATCGCGACCTTGTGCATCGGCTCTGTCCATATCACCAGCAAAGTAGGCGACCGTCGCCACCACTGCACCTAACACAAAAAATACGATTCTATCTTTCATTGTATGCTCCTTGTTTAGTTGCGAATTCGCAACCCGTTCAACTTGTTTTTCTGTTCTTGGTATGCAGTCGGATTGTATTCGACCCACCGAGATGTGGCTGCGGTAATCTTGGCGGCGATCTCAATAGCGGTTGTTCCTTCAGGGGCGTTGCGGAGAATATGGTCGGCGGTACGCGGGTTCGTACCGATCACACTTGGCTCGCTCCGTGAAAACACAAAACGGCAATTTATGTTTCACGAAATATCTTGATGGATTCACTCCTATACAAAAATAAAATCACTCCTGCCTTTTCAAATCCGCCCACGTCTGGAGGAATTTACCATTCGCTGAGAGATGTCCCCGCATCTGAACCGCTACAGATCTCTGGTGGGTCCCATCTAATGAAACATCTTCTATCCTATAGTAGTAAGCAACATTCGGTTGCGCTGTCGTATCCTGCCAAGTATACGTATTCTGTTCCGATGTTGTCCCAGCACCGAGAATCAGCGTTGGGTTGACTTTCACAAACGCACCTTTTCTCGTTTGACTCCGAAGGATATTGAATCCCGCATTGTTCAGTTCTGATGCTGTGGTCCATTCGACGATAATACCCGCATCCGTCCAATCCGCACGCAGATGCGAAAACATTACAGGTGCCGCTCCACCTACTCTATACCCAGGCGTGCCAATGTCCGTTTTATGTCCGTAATATGCATTGATAGACAACCCCATATCTGCAGCGCGAACCCAACTCATCGCTTCCATGCCATCCAATGCCATATTGTTTTGATACTGGCGAATCAACGAGGTCCGCTCACCATCCTCCGTGCGCCCTGACGGCAACTCCCATTTCGGTGTATCTCTGCCGCGTTTACCGTCAAGATTTCCTGCGACATCTACTAAGGTCCCATCGGGGGAATACAACCGGAGACCGAAGCCGTGCCAACCTAACACCTTGTTTTCATGTAAACCGAGTTTACGGACATCACCGTGATGCGCGTAAAGGTCGTAAATCTGCGCTTCTGACAGATTCCCAGCGTTGCGACGATCTCGCGTGACCAGCAGCACGGTTTGGTTGGTTGCTATCTCCAACGCCTCTAACTCAAAAACGGAATACCTATGTCGAGCATTACTATCGCGTGCCTCAATCGCTAACTTCCACCCCTCAAGGTTCACGGGCAGCGTAGCATAGGAGGTATTGTTGTACAACTCTATCCACTGCGATGTGGAAAAGAGTCCACCCTCCGTCTGATACATCACTTCACTCACGGTGATACGTCCGACAGGCTCTATATCTGCAACAGTGTCGTTCGGGTAGCCAGGGGTCCCGAGACTCATCGCAACCGATGCCTCGGGTTTATACCCAATTCCAGATTGATGTCCACTCGCTGTCCACGCCGCTTGCAGATAACCGCGCGCGTCAACAGCGACTCGCCGCCAGACTTCTCCTTGTGTCAACTGTGCTGTTTCCGTTTGAAGGGGTCGGAGGGTATGTTTCAGGGGCCAGATCTGTGTGCCGTAATAAACAGAACTTCTGAAGTAATTGCCTGCGAGATCCTCAAATGCTTCGTGTTGACCGTTTTTATCTCTCGCGCTGCGCAGCATCAGCAGATAGGGCGTATCGGGTAGACGCATCTGTGGTGCAATAAGATATTGCGGTCGTATATCAGGGTCGTGTGCGGGATCGGTAATGTCCTGTCCAGATCCAAGTTGCATCTCACTCGGATCGGTATTGACAATCAACAAGATACCGCCTGCGGGGAGCATGTAGTCTGGGAATGCGACAATGTCTTCATCTTTACCAGCGTCTTCTGCCTTGTCCACCTGCCTAATCTCAGACGGCGTGACGATAGAAATCTCCCACTCTTTCAGCGAGACGGGTTCATCGCTGATGTTCTTGAGTTCAATCCAGTCGTTTTTTTCGTCTTCGGCGTTGTGAATCTCGTTGAAAATAACGCGATCTTGGGCGATGGGTGACGGACGGAGAACAATCCTAATGGGGGGAGGGGGATCAATCACAATGGTTTGATTGTCCTTGCTTAACTCCGTAAGGTTTGTCAACCTATCAAGCGGGCTCAGGTCGCTGATTTGGTTGCCTCCAATATCCAAGACCGTAAGGTTTGTCAATCCTGCAAGCGGACGCAGATCACTGATTTGATTCTCTCTCAGATCTAACCACGTAAGGCTTGTCAACCCCGCAATCGGACGCAGGTCGCTGATTTGATTCTCTCCAATATCTAACCACGTAAGGCTTGTCAACCCTGCAAGCGGACTCAGGTCGCTGATTTGATTAGTGCCAAGGCTTAACGTCCTAAGGTTCGTCAATCCCGCGAGTGGACTAATATCGCTGATTTGATTGGCGGCAAGACCTAACCTCGTAAGGTTCGTCAGCCCTATCAGTGGGCGAATGTCTGTGATTTGATTGGTGGCAAGCCCTAACGTCCTAAGGTTCGTCAATCCCGCGAGTGGACGGATGTCTCTGATTTGATTGTCTCCAAGAGCTAACCACGTAAGGGTTGTTAACCCTGAAAGTGGACTCGGGTTGTTAATTTGATTGTGTCTAAGACTTAACGTCCCAAGGTTCGTCAATCCTGCCAGTGTTCTGATGTCTCTGATTTGATTGTCTCCAAGATCTAACCACGTAAGGTTCGTCAACCCCGAAAGTGGACTCACATCTACGATCCGATTTTCTCCAAGATCTAAGAGTATAAGGTTCGTCAAACTCGAAAGTGGACTCACGTCTACGATCTGATTCGACCTAAGATATAAAGTCGTTAGACGGGTTGCCTGTTCCAAGCCGGTGAGGTCAGTTATGCCAGCATTGTCAGCCTCCAGTTGTGTTAATCCCGCCAGAGCCGTTTGCGGGATAGGATCCGTTGCACCAAGACCTAACGCCCCGCGCACCACAGCAGCTAAATTGCTATCTGGGAAGTCTACATTCTGGGCAGCGGCTTCCGGCAACCCACCGCTGACGTTAATCAAGATGCTCAGCACAACCATAACGGTGCACAATGTGTAACAGTATTTCAGTTTTTCATCCTCCTTTAACTTAGCGTCGTCTCAATGCGACGGCGCAACCGCACTTGAAGTTTGCCAAACGCTTCAGGGTATGGTTACTTCCGGTTGCATTCTTTTGAATTTTGGAATAAAATTCCGTTTGGCATTAATTCCTCCTTTCTGAGCACCTATTTCTAATATATGCAGTATGAACATGCTCCTGACCGCTTTAGCGTTGATTCATCACGCCGTAAACGACAAAATATGTTATTAAGACAATTAAAAATAATTATTTTTTAAATATATAATGTCCTAATATATAAATAATACAATATTTCTGATCTCAATTGCAAGTTATTTTTACGCCTCACTGTCAAATCCTCATGATTTAGCGTGTGAGTGCTATCACTTTGAAATGGCTTGATGTAGAAGGCGTATGCATGATAAAATTAGGGATATTTCAGTGTTACGAATTTGCTACAGGTAGTCAAATGAAGATGCATAGCATAGAAGATTTAATCCAACGTTGCCACCAACGACATAAAAAGCCGCTTCAACAGAAAAAGACGGTTGTCACACCTTCGGTCTACAAAGGACTCTATTACCATTTCACAGTCTATTGTGCGCAGCGGTATCCCGTGAATCTCTATGATTTAGAACAGGCGGGGATCTCTTTTATGCCAGTAGGTGGTGGTATAGGACACGAGCGTGTTCCACAGTCTTTTGGCGGTGAACGTTTCTTGAGACGTCAACAGATAGAAGATTGGAACATTAGATACTGGCATACATCGTGGGGGATTCAGGTGTACACGGGTATTCCATCTGAACGTGATGGTGCCCAATGGCACGATCTTGAGTTTAAATATGAAGCGATCTGTGCCGCACCCGAGGCTGTATTAACTTGTATTGAGACCCTCATCAATGTTGTGGGTGCCCCGCTGTTGACGATGACACAGTCGGGCGGATTGCGCTTTTCTTGCAGGATCCCAGATTATCTCCATCGAAACACCGAAACAGCAAGGCTGTATGTCTATAAGGATGCTCCGACACCGAAAAATCCTCATCACCGGGATGTATACCTTGAAATCCTTGGAGAAGCCGGACACAGCCCTTGGGATGCGCGCTGTGAGCTGCTTCTCGGGGACCTATTAAATCCACCTGTGATTGCCAAAGGGGTGCTCTTTACTGCTCTTGATGCACTCCGATCAAAACTCCACGCGCCACAACAACCGATTGGACCAGAAAGATTGCTGCCAACATCCCAAGCTGCTATTACTTTCCTGCCGTCCTTGGGTTCATATAAGTTAGATCTTGCCAAAGAGGCGTTACTGAACCGTGGTTTTTTTTATATTGCGGCGGAGAACGATTCACATTACTGGACGGCACGTGGCAGTGCGGGTAATGCCGCAGACGTGGTATTATGGGAGACGGATGGTGGTGTGTGGATACGGGCATCCACGTCAGATTCTGGACTCCCGACGGAAGATACCTTAATCACAGATGTTTGGGACGATACGGGTATTCTGCCACCGATTCCCGTTACCGGCTTACCTGTATCCGAAGAGGTACTTGCGGCGCGGGAGGGAAAACTCAGTCCATTGGCGATAAAACGTCCATCCCCGGTGCTGCAAAAACCAAATGACACTGAGAAGATTTATCAACCACTTAAAAAGAATGTCGATCAGATACAGAACGTCTTTGACTCGGATAAGCGCGTTATTGGACTTATTGCCGAGACAGACGCAAGAAGCAACTATGAAATAGAATCACATCTCCTGAAAAGTGGCACAGTCGCTTATAGTGCGAACTTTTCAATAGTAGAAGCAGCCGTAAAGCACTTCCACAGACAAAACCTACCCTCGATCGAACGCTGGCGGAATGTTAGTTTCTTGTGGGATCAGGTCAAAGATACACCTGTTGATGTTCGGATGGCAACGCCTTTTGAACGTGGAAATGTCTGTGAGGATCCAGAGCGGTTCTTAGCACTGACAAGAAAGGGTGTGGACGCGAGGGAAACCCTCTGTCTACAGTGTCCCGCCTATACAGCATGCCAAGAGCGAGGATATCTATCACAACCGGCTACACTACAACACGCCCAGATCCAAATATTTGGGTTCAATCAAACGTTTTTGGATCCACAAGAATTAGCAGTGTCAGAAAAAATCTTTGAACCCCTTAACGATACGCAACGTCTTTGTGTTGTCAGTTCATCGAAAACGGACGGGTTGTTTTTGGAGTGTGGCATATCGAGGGCGAGATTAGAAGAATGGTGTGTAAATTGGCAAGGACATGCGTTAGGGAACTTCGCAGAAGCACTAATGAACGTATTGGAAATCGAAAGCGAACCTGACGATTTTGCTGTTAGACGCATCCGTACAATAGTGGGGGCATTTCAACAGCATGAAGCAGAAATCGTTAGACAGATGTGTCAAGTAAATGTGAGTGGAAAGGTGGTCAGGCGATGGATAACTGATAATGAAACCGACGCAGATTTAGCACATTTTGGGATTGAGTTTGAAGGTGGCAGTTTTGCTTACATTCCTCTCAATAGTAGCACTGCGGATAAACTTATGGCGAAGGGGCTACAGATTATCCAACTCGAATCCTTATGGGTAGAGCAAGCCTCTGCACTTGACGAAAATATAAGAATCCGAATGTCGGTTGAGCAAGCAATCAAATTGGGTATCTTGGATATGGAGACAGTTGAGAAGATTCAGGAATTTCCCAACCTCTACCGGAATCCCGACTGGACACTTTGGCATCAACTCAAGCGTTTCTTAGCACACTACACCCGCGATGCTGACGCACCGATAATATGGTATGACAATATCCTACAATTCTGGGTGCCACCGGTGCTGCATCCGAGTATAAAAAGGCTTTTGTTTATCTCAACAACGTCGTCTAAGGAACAGCTTCATAAAGCGTTTCCAAGTGAAGATATTGAATGTATTTATATCAACCCGACACCGTGGATCGCCGGAAATCAGGTCTTTCAGATTCGGACAGGTATCCATACAGGAAAAACATTATTGGACTACGACAGCACATGGAACACTATTGGGCTCTCTAAAATGGGAGAACGCTTCTTTCTGGATATCCATATAGAAATTGACAGGGATCCAAGCGTGAAACATGCCATTATTACTGATAATTCGGCGATCAAACAACTCAAAGATGTCGCGGAAAAGGAGAACGTCTGTTTACTCACCGAATACAAAAACCTATACAATTTAGAGACGGCTTTTGAAGCGGCAGATGTTATTTGGGTCGTCGGCACGCCATACTGTGAACCCGGTATTATATGGCGGCGCGCGCAAATCTTATTTGGGAACGACGAGAAACCGCTCTGTTATGATGCAGAAATGCAATTCCAACACTATAAAGATGAACGCGTCCAGAGAGTTTATACACAGACCGTTGCAGAACTCATCACAAAGATTCTTGGGCACGCAGGATTCAACCGCTGGAGCGGTAAAAAGGTGGTGTTGATCTGTAGCCTTGAAATACCAGACATCACAGACCGACCGGAGACCCTCCTTTTTGATTGGGAAGATTTTCAGGTCGCCGGTGGACTTGACAAACTTCCTGAAACAATAGCGATACGCCAACGTTTTGAAGCAGAACGAGACCAGATATCTGCTAATACCCCCAGGCAAGAAATCGAACGGATCTTGGGATGCTCAGCACGTCAAGCAAACCGTATATTAAGCAGACTTCGGGGCGGCAACATTCCACGTATAACCTTCCGCGAGCAAATCCTTACGCTTTTAGCTGATGGCGAGAAAAAGGCAGCTGATGTGGTTGCAGCGATTGATGGAAATTCCGCATCGATATATCATGAACTTAGAAGACTTGCGAAAATCGGTGAGATTCAAAAGGTCCGATGGGGTGTCTACGCTCTTCTCGATACAGACGCTAAATCTTAGAAGTTCTTGATGTGATCGATCTAACTGAAAATAGGTTTCAATATACAGAAGAGTGTGGACGGCAAAAGAAGCAATAAGTTCACATACCTGTTTATGATAGGAAATAAAGTAGGAGGAAATTAAAGGAGGAAGTTAAAAATCGAGATGCTGAGGTGTGTGAGCGATGTCTGTAGTTACCCATAGGTAACTACAGACCTTCACTACCTTAAATCGAAAAGTTGCCGACAAAGACGTTGTTCTCAGCACCGCTTTGCTGCCACGTCACCGGGAGGTGGGTGTCTTTATAGCGATAGACTTCAGATTTGCCGACGATGGCGTTCTGAATCGTTGTCAGCGGTTTGTACCAGATCTGATGGGGTTGTGTGCAGCCGGCACACGGATAACGGTTGGCAGAAAGCTTGAGGACTTCACCAACGGTCACATCATATTTGGTGCCTTCCTTTGTGAATTCAATGGAAGCGGTTTCGGTCGCAACGACTTCACCCAAAACAGTCGCGTATTTCGTTGTGAGCATATCGCTAAGCGCAGCGCGTTGTTCTGCCGTCGTGCTTGGATCCATGTACAGCACGCTCTTACGGGTCTTGGTTTCGATTGCCAAGTTATTTTTCGCACTAATAACAGCGACGACGGTTAAGTTCTCCAGCGCAACGTCGTTCCAACTTCCGCTCTGGACGTTCCAGACGGCGGTTGCCTCTCTGCCACCTTCCACAAATTCGGAACCGTAGTGGCATGCCCCGACATAGACACTCGCGGAACGTGCTTCAATATATTCGCCTTGCACAGTGGGTGATTCCGTGGCAAAAGCGAAACCCGCTATGAAGGTCAGCGCGAGCGTTGTCAAAACAAAGATAGTTCTCATCTTGATTTCTCCCTTTTGTTTTGAGATTCACCTTATTGTAGGGTAGCCGTAGAAGGTTGCCCTTGCTACAGCCCCCTCCGAACCGTGCGTGCGACTTTCACCGCACACGGCTCTCCAAACTATTGATTGTTCTTGTGAATCTCCTTATGACATAGTGAGTGTATCAGTTGTAGGTTGCCATAACTATTATCACCCCCATCACTTTTGGGTATTATGTGGTGGGTGTGTAAATCACTATTCTTTATAGCCTCTTTAGTAATATGACCATTACAGTGTGGACATATTCCTTTCTGTCTTCTAAAGAGCCTTTGGGTTCTAACGGGTTCAATTTGATTGAAAGCGTTAGTATATTCACGTTGTCTCCAGTATTCAATGGTTTCAGGGTTTTTATCATATACCCTGAATTGATTATTGACCTTTACAAATCGCCTTATAGGTATGGCAGGGATATATGTGAGATAACTGTTGGCATCTTTATCTCTGAATATGTGCCTGCTACCTTTTATTTTACCTGAAAAGTATTTTTGTATTATCCACCCATTTGATTTGTTAGGGTGTCGTCTTTTTGCCCAGTAGTATAATTTCCACCATAGTTCGTGGTTTATAGTGGCAAACGTTCTGGCACTGTTGACGTGTCTATAATACATTGCCCAACCTCTCAACTTTGGATTTAATAGTTTTAATATATCGGCTTGAGTATAGTTCTGGTTAGTCTCCAAAGTTTTCTTACAATCTCGTAGAAGGTTGAGTATTTTAGACTTTTCAGGTTTTATCAGTAGCGTGTAATCACTCCATTTTGTAGGGTTTTTGTTTTTAGCCTTTTTCAAGGTGGTTCTTTTCTTTCCAGTATCTTTATACTTTCGGAAGTTGAACCCTAAAAAGTTAAACCCTTTTGTTATATGGGTGATATTAGACTTTTCTTCTGATAATGTTAAACCCACTTTTTGAGAGATGTGTTCAGCGATTTCTTCTTTAATTTGTTCTGCTTGTGGTTCGCTTTTACAAATTATTACGAAATCATCAGCGTATCTTACTATAGGACTAATTCTGTATTTGTTCGTTGTGTACCCGTAATTGCTCTCACAGAAATTGTCTAAAGTAGTTAAGGCTACATTAGCAAGTAAAGGAGATATTACCCCGCCTTGAGGTGTGCCTTGTTCGCTGTCGTAGACTTCTCCGTTGTGAAATATACCTGATTTTAGCATTTTATGTAAGATTGTTGTAGCCCATTTGGGGACATTCCAATCTAATAAAGTATTGATAATATGTTCGTGATTGATATTATCAAAGCACCCTTTTATATCGCCTTCCAAAATGTATCTTGGACTGCGACTATAGCATAGTTTCTTAAATATGTGTTCACAAGCGTCTTGTGAGCATCTTTTTGGTCTGAAACCATAACTATTGTTGCTAAAATGATATTCCACTATGGGTTCAATGGCAATTCGTATTACATCTTGGATTATACGGTCTTGTATTGTAGGTATTCCCAGTGGACGTTTCTTCCCATTGGGTTTTGGGATATAAACTCTCCTTATGGGGTCAGGTTTCTTCATTATGTCAATTTTGTCCAACATATTATGTCGGATTTGACTTTGAAGTTTTATGTCCCCTTTTGGCATTTTTATCCCATCTACTCCTGCTGTGTATTTACCTTTGTTAATCCTTGTTATGCGGTGTATCGCAAGGATTTTCACAGCAGTTGACCTTTTTGCCAAGAGGTCAAAGGTTTCACGAATACCTTTGATATTACAATCCGCAACCGCTTTGTCCAGTTTTCTTTGTATTGAGATGATGTGATTTTCACAGTTTCTGATGTTTTCTGCTGAAAATAAATCATCTACTATTAGATTGCGTGTTTCCACGATTTCACCTCATAATAGTTTAAATACTTAGATTATGACCAAAGTGATAGTTCTATGTGTGCTTGACACATTCCTCAACCTTGCGGACTACTTGAGTCCGTTTAGGTTCTCTATAACTTCCTATTATTGGACATTTTGATTGATTTAGGATTAATCTATACCCCGATTGATTATGAAACATAACCTTGCATCTTATGACCCAATACAGCCCCCAACTTTGAGAGGGGTTGCTTGTTATAGTAGCATTTAGACTATAACCTAATATGCCTGTGGTTTTTCAAAGCATTCCACAGCGACTATTACGAGGCTTGCGATTATTCAACTTTCGTTTATCCTTGTCATTCATTATCGGACGTGCTATTCTTGAGACTTACGTGTGTAAGTTTGCTTATCTCTCAAGCATTCGCCATTTCCTCTTGCTTCCCACCCCATTGTTTCCAATGACGCAGTTAGAGTAAGATATGCGGTGTTGGGTTCACCGAGTAGGATAGAGACCTACATTCCAATAATACTTGTTATAGCGCACAAACGCAATAGTAACACTATACCAAATTTAACATTAACTCCTATTATACCGTAAATTGATTAAAAAATCAACTTTTTCTGTATCTTGCGTCTGAGCCATTCAATTGACACTCCCACATCTAAAATTGTCGGATTCTTGTTTCTGCATTCGTAGCCTCCCGTTGCTAAGTAAGACTCTTCACAGTTACGGGTTTTCGTTGATTGCATATCTTTCTATCATCCATCTTTTCGTGATTAGGAAGGTAACCAGTGCCGTGATACCGCATAAAAACAGAATCCCGTATAGAGATACGGCTTTTTTGATAAGAACGCTGAGGATGTTGTCATGTTTAGTCATCTTGAGGGGTACATAATGATCTCCACCGTTAACAACTGTAACGGGTTTACCCAACCGATCGCGGTATCCATCTTTGTAGATACTGATAAGATAGCGACCCGCGGGGATGTTCGACCTTTTATAATCACCCTTGGCATTTGTTGTTGTTTTAAATTCTGTGCCGTCTTCAGCAACAATTATCACCTCAACGTCCTCAATCGGATTTTGCAATTCAGTTGTATCGACAATCTGTCCGCGGACGGTGCCTCCGTATTGCGCGAAGGCAGTCCCTGCAGATATAATTGTATATGCAACGCACATTAACACTAAACTTAAACGCGTCATTATTCTTTCGGGCTGAAGATCCTGTCCTTCAGGTACCTCTCTGTAAGGAGTGAGACCCAAGGGAAAAGCCCGCCTCCTTTTACTTGACAGCCTTGAAATCGGAATTGAGACGTTTTATCTCGTTACCCGTTAGATACACGGATAAGGATAATGGATAGTTTTCAGTGGATTTTTAATGCGATTGGACGGCTTCCAATTTCACGCTGCGCTCTTTTTATCCACGTTTTTTAGAAAACACAAAAACGTCTCGCCCTGTTATCGCTCTGTTCCTCTTTATGGTAGCATAAGGTTTTGCTGGAATGTTTCTTCGGATTTCCAGCAGGAAACAGTGCCTACTGTGTGTGGTTACTGCGTCAGACGATTATCGGTTTCTTGCCGACGTGAATCGAAACGATGCCGAACGTTTTTCGATAGAACTGCACATCTGTCAGCCCGCACGCCTCCATAACACGCTTCAAAGCATCACAATTAGGGAACTTCATGACAGAGCGCGGAAGATATCCGTAAGCGTCGTCTTTGTTGCGGGAAATACAGTTTCCGACAAAAGGTAGGATTTTGGTGAAGTAGAAATAGTAGAGACTCCGAAATAGCGGATTTACGGGCTGCGTAAACTCCAAAATAACGACTCTACCGCCCGGTGCGGCGACGCGCACCATCTCGCGTATCCCCATTTCCAAATCTGAAACATTCCGAATACCGAAACCGACGGAGACAACATCAAATGTATTGTCTAAAAACGGAAGGATCAGGGTATCTGCGGCGAGAAAATTTGTAGTGCGGTTAGAAACCGCACCTACCGGCTGTTGAAGTTTTCGATTGCCGATAACCAGCATCTCAAAACAGAAGTCTGAAGCGATGACAAAGCCTTCCGGCCCAATTTTATCAGCATACGCGAGGGCGAGTTCACCCGTGCCGGTGCAGACATCCAGGACTTTACTTTTTGGGTCAATATCACTCGCTTTGACTGTTTCGCGCCGCCAAGCACTATCGCGTCTGAGACTTAACAGTGCGTTGAGTAGGTCGTAGTGGCGTGCGATGACTGAAAACAGGTTCTTTATTCGATGGGCATGCATAGTCTTGATCGCCTACTTACATTCGCAATTCTGCGCCCAGTTCCCGATTGAGGCGTTTGACCACCTTGTCATGAAGGGCGTTGACCACTTTATCTGTTAAGGTCTCAGTTGCCGAATAATAGGTGATTGTATAGGCGAGACTCTTTTTGCCTTCCGGTACCTGTTCACCCTCATAAATATCAAACAGACGCACTGAATCTACCGCGTCTCCACCTGTTGCATAAATAAGTTCTGTCGGCATATCTGACAGTGTTTCCTTATCTACGACTATCGCAAGGTCGCGCGCAACCTTTGGGTAAATAGGAATAGGTTCAAACCGTTTAGCAAATGTAGCAGCACCCACTAAGCCTTCAAGGTTGAATTCAAAGAGATACGCCTTATACGGGAGATCGTACTTTTCGAGTACCTCTGGATGCACTTCCCCGAAGGTACCGATTTGTCCACCGTCCAACATCACTTCCGCGTTTCTGCCCGGATGGAAGACTGGAGTATCCGTTTTCTGTAGTGAATAATCAACAATACCACACACTTCAAGCATACCTTCCACAAGCCCTTTGATGTCAAAGAAATCTGGATGTCGGTACGGATTACTATAGACTCCTTCCCCGATCTGCCCAGCAAGAACGCCGGTAACGCGTTCCGGCTCCTTTTGTTCGCCATCGCGAAGGAAAACACTTCCAATTTCAAAGAGCGCGATAGTGTCTATCTGATGATTACGGTTATGCTGTGCATTTTCGAGTAGCCCTGGCATGAGTGTTGTGCGTAGCACCGACATTTCTGGGCTCAGCGGGTTCTGCAATGGTAAGGCATCGCGTAGCGGATCTTTTGCTTCTAATCGAATTTTGTCAAAGCAATTGGGATCACAAAAACTATAGTTTATCGCTTCCATCATCCCAGCGGCGAGGAGAAAATGTTTGATATGCTTGCGGACTTCCGTCTTCGGGTCGGTTGCAGGTACAGGGATATCACCCTTGGGCAGTGTTGTCGGAATATTATCATAGCCGTAGACCCGTGCGATTTCCTCAATGAGGTCAATTTCGCGGGTAACGTCAGCTCTGAATGTCGGGACAGTGACTTGATAGGCATCTCCGGCGGTGCCCACATCAAAACCGAGACGGTTTAAAATCTGCACCATTTCCGCTGCTTCGAGTGCCGTTCCCAACACAAAATTGACGCGTTCGGGACGGAGTCGGATTTGTGTCAGGGGCTGCTGTCCAGGATAAACATCAACAATGCCTTCACAGATTGCGCCACCTGCCAGTTCAACGATAAGTTGTGCGGCACGATCAAGGGCAGCGAGGGCTACCCCTGGATCAGCACCACGCTCAAATCTGTAAGAGGCTTCTGTACTGACACCTAAAGCCTTTGCGGTAGCACGAACGCTCGACGGATTAAAGTAGGCACTCTCCAACAAAACATCGCATGTCCCTTCTGTGATTTCGGAATCGTAGCCTCCCATAATACCGGCGAGGGCAACAGGTTTTTCGGCATCGGCGATGACGAGCATGTCGGGTGTGAGTTCTCGTTCAACTTCATCAAGCGTTGTTATGTGTTCACCATCCGTTGCGCGGCGGACAACAATACGGTTTTCTGTGAGTTTGTGATAATCGAAGGCATGGAGCGGCTGTCCGTATTCCATTAAAACGAAGTTCGTGATATCAACAATGTTGTTAACAACACCGACACCAACAGACTCGAGTCTCTGTTGCAACCACGCTGGAGATTCCGCCACTTTAACACCTTGAATGACGCGTGCTGCGTAACGCGGGCAGAGATCTGGTGCATCAATTGTTACAGCGGTTAGGTCTCGGGTGTTGGTTTCGCTTTCCTTCAGATCGACAGTGGGTAGCTTTAAAGGATTACCGGTTTCCGCTCGGACTTCGCGGGCGACACCGATCATACTAAGACAATCTGGACGGTTCGGAGTAATCTCAAATTCAAACAGGACATCGTCGAGTCCAAGAGCCTCTGAGAGCGGTCTACCAAGGGGTGTATCCGCTGGTAATTCCATCAAACCGGCGGCATCGTCAGAAAGCCCTAACTCCTTTTCAGAGCAGAGCATCCCCTGCGAAGTTTCACCGCGCAGTTTAGCACGTTTAATCGTCAGCCCGACAGGTAATGTCGCTCCAATTGTGGCAACAGGCGCGAGCATTCCTTCTCGGACGTTTGGCGCACCACAGACAATTTGGAGTTCCTCTGTCTCGCCAACATCTACATGACAGAGGACGAGTTTATCGGCGTTTGGGTGCGGTCGGATAGAGGAGACACTACCGACGACTACACCTTCGAGTTCCGCTCCGAGCTGCTTGATAGATTCAACTTCAATACCTAACATTGTCAACCGAGCAGCGAGTTCGCTTGGAGACAATTCAAAGTCGATGTAAGTTTTTAGCCAATTTAGGGTTACGTTCATGTATGAAATCCTTGGTTGCGGCATACAAAGCGTCGGGGTTACAAACCCCTCCTACAAGAGTGCCTACTATTTTTAGAACTGGCGGAGGAAACGGAGATCGTTCTCATAAAGAGTGCGAATGTCCGGGATGCGGAACTGAAGATTCGCGAGCCTTTCTACGCCCATACCGAAGGCGAACCCCGTAACTTCATCCGGGTCGTAGTTCACCGCCTCAAAGACTGCGGGATCGACGGCACCAGCTCCCATGATCTCGACCCATCCGGTGCCACTACAACTCCGACACCCTTTCCCTTGACAGACGCTACAAGAGATATCCATCTCCGCACTCGGCTCCGTAAAAGGGAAGAAATGGGGTCGGAAACGCATCTGAGTTTGGTCACCGAACATCTGTCGGGTAAAGGAGGTCAAAATCCCCTTTAGTTCGCTAAAAGTGGCATGTGTATCCACGAGTAACCCCTCTACCTGATGGAACATCGGCGTGTGCGAGACATCGTAATCCACGCGATAGCATTTCCCCGGCACAATAATCCTGACTGGCGGTTTCTGATTCTCCATTGTGCGAATCTGAACAGGCGACGTATGGGTGCGTAAAAGGTGCCCATCTGTTAGGTAAAAAGTGTCGTGCAGGTCGCGAGCGGGGTGATCGGCAGGTGTATTCAATGCGTCGAAGTTGTAATACTCGGTCTCAACATCGGGTCCAGTTACCACTTGAAACCCCATTTGGCGGAAAATTGCCTCAATCCGTTCCAAAACTTGCATCACGGGATGTGCTTTCCCGTAAGCAGGCTTTCGTCCGGGAAGGGTGATGTCAACGGCTTCTGCCTCAAGTTGCTGTTCCTGTTGCTGACGATGCAGTGTTTGTGTTGCTGCTTCAAACGCTTCTGTGAGGGTGGCGCGCACCTCATTTGCGAGTTTGCCGATTTCCGGACGCTCCTCTTTAGAAAGTTTACCCATGCCCTTCATGACATCTGTCAATTTTCCTCTGCGTCCAAAATACGTGATTCGGAGCGATTCAAGCGCGTCTGGTGTTTTTACGGCTTTTAAAGCCTCAAGTGCCTCCGCTTGAATCGCTTGTAGTTCTGCTTTCATATTTTTAATTTTCCTTGCGGTTCGTTTCGGTAAGTTGGGCGAAGAACCCCTAAATCCGTATATCCGCCTTCCACTTCGTTTCAGGCTAACATTTCTTTTTTCACACCGACACATGCCTACTGATAACCGAAAACTGACAAGCATAAAAAAATGCCTATCCCTTCGTTCCATAAAGGTTAATTCCCTTCTGGGGACGAAAGCGACAGGCTTCTACTTCCGCGGTACCACCCCGCTTGACAGATTATAGCAACCAAGAAATCGCTCTCAGAATCTGCCCGCTTCATTATTTTTTAGCAGCTCCAGGATGAAATTCAGCAGTTGCTCTCAAAATCGCGCTTCCAGCCGGTGACGCGATCTCTCTGATTGAGAGGTCTCAACTGCTTACATGTGCCCCTTCATAGCCTTCCATCAATTATTTTTTCGATATGCGTAAATAAACAACGCCAATTGCGTGAGTCTACCCCTTTGCGAGGGTGACAAGCTGCCCAAAACCAGCCGCGTCATTTACAGCGATGTCAGCGAGTGCTTTCCGATCGAGTTCGATGCCAGCGGTTTTGAGTCCATATATGAATCGGCTGTAGGAAAGTCCGTGCAATCTGGCGGCGGCGTTAATTCTTGCGATCCAAAGTCGCCGAAAATCGCGCTTTCTTGCGCGTCGGTGTGCGTAGGCGTGGTTCCATCCCTTCTCGACGGCTTCTGTAGCGGTGCGCTTGAGGTTATTTCGCCCGCCCCGGTAACCTTTAGAATGCTTAAGCATCCGGCTACGGCGTTTGCGACGCACACTCCCAGTTTTTACTCGTGCCATTTAAAACTCCTATGACGACCACCAGTAGTATTGGCGATCGCGTTCACTATTTCGCCCGGGTATGTATAGTTACATTAGGTGCCGGGCACTCACTTTTATTTATAAATGAGGCGTTTTAAGCGTTTCTCATTGCTCGAATCGACAAGGGTTGACTGTCGCAGTCTCCGTTTCCGCTTGGATGACTTTGAAATGAACAAATGTCCGGCGTACGCGCGATTACGACGAATTCTGCCTTTCGATGTGAACTTGAAACGTTTTGCCGCACCTTTATGCGTTTTAATTTTTGGCATTACAATATCCTTGAAAAGTATAGCGACTCGCCAACTCTCACTGCGATACGCGCAATGTCATAGAAGAAATGGGTTGAGTCCATCTCCAAACCAAATTCAGCATTGATTTGAGATCGCGCCTAGAAGAAAAAGAAAAAATGTCGTGACGGGGAAATCGCTCTACAAAAAATTACAAGAGGAAACACATGTACGCCGATAAAAACATTACATAGATTTTGGTGAGAGGATCATTGACATGATGCGGGTTTCCATTTTTGGTGGCTGTTCCACATCAGCAAGCTCTTCCAAGTCATCTTTGAGTCGTGAAAGTAAGCTTTTACCGAGATCGGTATGGAGCATCTCGCGCCCGCGGAATCGTACGGTTGCGCGGACCTTCCATCCATTTTTTAAGAAATCTTCGACGTGTCGCTTCTTGAACTGGTAGTCGTGTTCCGCAGTATCTGGACGGAACTGCATTCCTTTCAGAACAACTTTCGACTGCTTTTTCCGAGCCTCGCGTGCGCGTTTATTTTTCTCATACTGATACTTCCCGTAGTCCATAATTTTACAAACGGGAGGAGAGGCGTTCGGTGAAACCTCTACCAAGTCCAATCCAACTTCTTCAGCAAGTTTCATTGCGTCGCGAGGTGTCATGACCCCGAGTTGCTTGTTCTCATGATCTATCAGTAAAATCTCTTTGGCTCGAATCTGATAATTGGAACGACTTTGTCTTTCCTTCGTCCCCTGAGTACGTTTGCCTCTGTAGTGTATTTTTCACACCCCCAAGTCAAGGCGCTGCAGTGCGCCGCTTGTAAGCTGGCATAAACTCGCCATAAGGCACCCCTTACAAGCTTATATGAAAACGAAAGCAAGCGAACAATTAATTTGTTGCGCTCCGATCTACAAAAAACTCTGTCTACAAAACGTTCTGTATTTATTCGGACGCTGTGATTAGAAACCGTTATGTCCGAATGAATTAACTAATTATACCATATTGGTAACAGAAATGCAAGTTAAAAAAAACCGATCGTCCATAAAGTTCGTAAAATAACCAATCCACCTGCTAAACCACCGAAAACCACAATAAAACTGATACTGATTGCGAGGGCAAGTCGTATAATTCGGGCACCGAGTTCCGGTTGTTCGTTCACCCATGCCCGCGCTAACCAGAAGGTTAAGGCAACACTCACCAAACTCAGGACGCACGCGCCTAAAACTGCTACCAGTATCCCTGAAAAGTCTACCATCTGCATCGTTTCCGGAAGCGACTCATATTGGGAGTAACGTTGGATAACACCAATCAAAACGCCTCCTAAAACGAGAATAAAACCGATGAAAACAATGAAGGATTTTTTAAAGGCAGTTCCCATGTTCAATCCAATCTATGGCGTATATCCTTGATGCATATTTTCTTAATTATATCATATTCCTTCTCAAATAACAACTTTCGGCTACTGGCTGTCCAGAACCATTCAATTGTCGGTTTTTTGACATTTTCGCGAAGGCATCGCGAGCAGGAGCGCGCTCCTACAGTGAAGACGCTTTAATCGGAAAATCGAAATTAGGGAGAATTGAATGCCTCTGACTGTCCAGAACCATTTATGGTAAACCTTAGAATTAATTAGACACGCTGAGTTAGCGAGGTGTTTTTGATAGGGGTGTTTTTGATAGGGTATTTCTGCGTATTGAAAACGCTGAAATCCAATGCGAAGAAAGTGTTTCTGCGGATTTCCCCTAGGAAACCTCGCCAGCAGGATGGAATGATTTTCGGTTATCGGTTAAAGGTCGGGAAGCGGAGTTCCCTCCTACAGAAGACCTAAATGATTCCGAAAAAATCTGAAAACGCTTGATTTATTTGGCAAAAGATGATATATTAATTTCAAATTAGACTGATTTGGACGCTAAGGAGTTTTCTCATGAATGCAACATACACATCAGCCATCGCCGAAGTCGTTGAAAAGTTAGAAGCGGGTAACCCCCTCCCGACACTCGTTCCACAGAAAGCATGGAACAGTGAGCTCACAGATGCCTTGGAATCGGCATCCGTTGATGAACTGTTTGCGGGAGCATCGCTGAAAAACACGACTTTTGGTGAAGCCATCAAAAGCGGTTTACTTCTCTGGAACGACGCATTAGATGAATCACATAACATCTCACAAGGATTAGGCGATCAGACGGGCAGCTACTGGCACGGCATTATGCACCGCCGTGAACCCGACTATCCCAACTCCAAGTATTGGTTCGGCAGAGTCGGTACACATCCGATTTTTCCAGTACTGCGCGAACGCGCCCTCGAACTTTTCCAAGAAACATCGAACCCATCAGAGGCACTCGTAGAAATCGGACGAACCATTAAAGCACAGGACGCATGGGACGCCTACCAGTTTATTGATTGGTGCCAAGCTGCCGAAGGCGACTCCAATTCAGATGTAACCCGTTTCTTACAACAGGTGCAGGCGGAAGAAATCAAACTGCTACTGGCATATTCTTATCGGAATGCCGTTTAACACATGCCAATCTGCCCAAAGGAGATGGGCGATGTCCCCTCGGAGTGAGAATAATGGATATAAGGGGCGAAGAACTTTCACTGGCGCAGTATCGCCGGTAGGTCGTGCTGCTTGATTTCTGGGCGACATAGATTCAAACAGATCCGGCAAAACTGAGGAGGTCAACGATGTTTCCTCAAAATGAAACAGATTTACGGAAAAGCAGAACCAGAGGTTTCAGTGTTCATTCCATTTATGCGCTTACAATCCTCGTACTAATAGGTTTTTGTGCGAACTTCGCTGGTGCTGCTTCGGTGAAAGCGGTCTATAAATATCAGGAAATTAAGGCAATTTCTAAAAGTCTCAAAAAAGAGAAGGAACAGGGAGATTTAGAGAAGTTAGTTGAGAAGTCGAGAGATTTTGTTGCAGCGCACCCAGAATATAAACGGGTTGATGAGGTTTATTATCTTCTCGGCAACGCTTTAGTGGAACTGGCGCGCGTTGAAGAAGGCATCAAAGTCTTTGAAAAAGTCATCAATGAGCAGCCGGAGGCTCGCTATGTTGAGCGTTGCCTTTTAGACTTGGGATTGGCGTACGATAGACTCGGCAATCACGACGCGGCAGACACTGCCTACCAGAAATTGATAGATCATCCGAAGTATGGCTCGCGGTCTCAGGCGAAACTCGCGAAAAAGATTCTTGAACAGGATAAAGCAGGTCGACAGGGTGAATTACCCAAGCCCCCGGGCGCAGCTTCAAATGTAAGTAATTGGGTCGGTAAACCAGCACTGGATTTTCAGGTGACGGATTTGAAAGGTGAAGAACTCTCGTTGGAAAAACACCGCGGGCAAGTTGTGCTGCTCGATTTCTGGGCGACGTGGTGTGGACCGTGTATCGCAGAGATGCCGAAAGTCAAGAAGACTTATGAAAAGTATAAAGATCAGAAGTTTCAAATCATCGGTATCAGCCTGGACAGGTCCATAGAACCGCTTGAGACTTATATTGAAAAAGAGGGGCTTGGGTGGCTGCATTACTGGGACAAAAGCGGCAAGGTTAGCGGGCAGTATAAGGTCCGGGCGATTCCGTCTACTTTCCTGATTGACGGTGAGGGTATCATCCGCAAAACGAACCTTCGCGGACACGCTCTGGAACATGCAGTCGCGGACTTGGTGAAGGAAAATCTCGCGAAACCTGCCGATCCGCCCGCCAAAACACTTAAAACCGGTTCACAATCACAATCGATACCGGCAACAAAGCTTATTAAACCGGATAAAACGCCTCAGAAAGCTGAAGCAAGTCATCCGTTCAAACCAGGTCGGCGGAATTGGGTTGGTAAACCTGCACCAGATTTTCAAGTAACGGATTTGAGGGGTAAGGAACTTTCGCTAGAAAAATACAGAGGACAGATCATATTACTCGATTTCTGGGCAACATGGTGCGGACCCTGCATCGCAGAGATGCCGAAAGTCAAGAAGACTTATGAAAAATACAAGGATCAGAATTTCCAAATCATCGGTATCAGTTTAGACAGGTCCATAGAACCGCTTGAAACATATATTGAAAAGGAAGGACTTGCGTGGCTTCAGTATTGGGATGAAAGCCGAACGGTGAGGAATCTATACGAAGTCCGGGCGATTCCATCAACCTTTTTGATTGATGGTGATGGAATTATCCGAAAGGCGAACCTTGGCGGTTTCGATGTTGAATCTGCCGTTGCCGAATTGGTGAAGGAAAACCTCGCGAAACCCGTTAGCCCCGCTACACCTGTAAAAACATCTCCCGACGCTGCAACAGACGATCA
>CAZGAW010000012.1:57262-60207 GCA_964523645.1 uncultured bacterium
CCGTTAGCCCCGCTACACCTGTAAAAACATCTCCCGACGCTGCAACAGACGATCAAACTGAAAACTTGAAAGTCAAAGAAATCATTGATGCTACTATCGCTGCGCACGGCGGACTTGAGAAGCTTAAGGCAGTGAAAAGCATCGTGATGGAATCTAACAGTTTTGAACACCTTCCCGATGGCACCATGCAGGATGAGGGACCGGCTAAAACATACTTTGACCCGAATAGAATCCGCAGCGATTGGGGTATCCAGAGCCAGAAGAACAGCCGCCTCATCTTTGATGGAGAATCGGTGTTTACGGTAGCAGACGGCGCAGTCAAACCTGTTCCACCTGAGGACGTTGCGTCTTATGTTAGTTTTTTTAAAGATAGTCTTTTCCGAGAACCTGTGTGGCTTTTGACGACGCTCTCGAAAGACGATACTCCTGTTCAATACATAGGAACAGAGGAGGTAAAAGGGGTTCCGACATTTGTGCTCCTCGTTACGCAGCCTTCTGGGAAGATGCTAAAAGTTTTCATTAGTAAAAAAAACCACCATATCGTGCAGTTTAACTATGATACTGAGATAGGAGGAATGGTGGAAAACGTGGTAGCACTCCTTGAGGATTATCGCGATGTAGATGGCATTCAAATCCCACATTATCGTGCCACGAAGAACGGGGAATATCGGCGAGTTTTTATCACCGATGTCACGCTGAACGCTGAAATTGATGAAGCACTCCTTCACCCTGAAAAATAAAACAAGGCGCGTACCGCTTCCTGCATGCTTACTGGTGAGGTTTCAAACTCCGCCTATCTATAGCGTATCCTTAACACAGAAATTATGGCACACCTTATCTTGAAAGATGTCACCAAAATTTACGATGGTGATGTCCTCGCAGTTGAACAGGCAGATTTTCAGATTCCAGATGAGTCGTTTACCGTGCTTGTCGGTCCATCGGGATGTGGCAAATCGACAATTTTGCGGATGATTGCCGGATTGGAAGAGATAACAGAAGGCGACATCTACATTGACGACGACCGTATCAACGATATTCCACCTAAAGATAGGGATATCGCTATGGTCTTCCAAAATTATGCGCTGTACCCACACATGACGGTGTATAAGAACATGGCTTTCGGATTGAAACTTCGCAAGTATCCGAAAGCGGAAATCGACGAGCGCGTCAAAGAGGCAGCAGAGATTCTGAGTATCTCACACCTTTTGAACCGCAAACCGAAGCACCTTTCCGGTGGGGAGCGTCAACGCGTCGCTGTCGGTAGAGCAATCGTTCGACACCCGAAAGTATTCCTGTTTGATGAACCGTTAAGCAACCTTGATGCCAAGTTACGCGTGCAAATGCGGATGGAAATCAGTCGTCTACACGACCGACTGAATGCGACTATCGTCTACGTCACGCACGACCAAGTCGAAGCGATGACGATGGGGGATCAGATCGTGGTACTCAATGAGGGAAAAATCCAGCAGATCGCCGATCCCGGAACGCTCTATCACAAACCAGCAAACCAATTCGTTGGCGGATTCATCGGTACGCCACCGATGAATTTTATAAGGACGGATATCGTGAGCAACGGTGGTGATCCGACGCTTAGATTTGAAAACTTCAAAGTGGAACTAAACGACCACCTTCAGTCGGCATTGAATAAACTTTCAGGGGATTCAGTGACGCTAGGCATTCGTCCAGAGGACATTCACATTGGTGAAAATGGAAAAAACAACGTTGGAACCCAAGTAGAACTGGTTGAACCACTTGGGAATCATGCGCTCTTGTACCTACGGACGGAGAAGAACAACTTTGTTGCTCAATCGGATCTTATCAATGTGCCACAACACAATGATTTAGTCACAGTCAATTTCAATATGGACAAAGCGCACTTATTTCATCCAGAGACGGGTGAATCGTTGACAGCAGAATAGGAGAAAATAATCTTACAAAAGTGCCTGAATTTGTGCCCATGTTTCTGCGTCTATCGGAATACCTTCTCGTTCCCGCTTACGCTGTTCCTCCCAGCCGCGTTCACCCGGTACCCGAATTGTGTCGATTCCAGCAGCGCGCTTTGCTGATTTGAGGTAGTTAACAAATCGTTCTATCTCCGTGCTGAACCCCGGAAACTCTCTAAAACTGGCGACGTTAATCACCAACACAAACAATCCGTTGCCGACGCGAGCATCCTCACTTTGGCTACATCCGGCACCTGTGAGCGCGCCTGACAGAATGTCAACAATAACACTTAACCCGAATCCTTTATGCGCCGAAACCGTCCCACCGAAAGGGAGTAAGGCAGCGGGTGGCGTGCCATAGAAATCGTCCGCATTCGTCGTTGATTTGCCATCTGTGTCAATAAGCCATCCATGTGGCAACGCTTCGCCTTGGTGCTGTTTCACCCGAATCTTTCCAGATGCCACAACACTCGTAGACATGTCCAACACAATCGGATCTTGCCCCTCAACCGGCACTGCGCAGGCGATCGGGTTGGTAGAGAGCCTCCCTTCAACGCCGCCGTACGGTGCGACACACGTACCGCCGCCGTGGTCATTTGCCATCAGCAATGCGATCATCTCTGCATCCGCAGCGAGGCACGCATGCCCACCTAACCTACCTGTCTCATTGCACCGCGACACAGCAACGGAACTGATATCCGTCTGCTTCGCTTTCTGAATTGCTAATTCAACGGCGCGCGTCGCAATTACAGGACCGAAACCCCAATTCCCATCTAAGACCGCGATTGACGCAGATTCGTGTAGCGTCTCTATTGGAGCCCCGGGCTGGATTAGTTCTGCTTCCAATTCACGAACATATTTTGGGAGATGGATAACGCCGTGTGAATCGTGCCCGACACGATTGGCATCCACCATAGATTTGGTTACAACCTCCGCTTCGGCTGCTGGGATCTTTAATTTTTGAAAGACGTTTAGGCAAATAGTGGTGAGTTCTTCTGCTGT
>CAZGAW010000013.1:0-59570 GCA_964523645.1 uncultured bacterium
GTATGGATACGAACGTCATCGGTCGGATGATGCAGAACTTTGAACCGGAACCCGCAAAACCTGCGATTCTTCGTATATTCGTCCGAGATCTCACCGAAGAAAGCGATGGAAACGCCACGGGCATCGGACTCGCCGACTTCACAACGACACGCCTCGTGGATAAGATTGACCGGCATTCTACCTATATGAACGGTATCACAGCACTTGGACCGCAGAAATCGAAAATCCCGTTCTATTACGACACCGATCAGGAAGCGATTGAGGTGGCACTGGACACCATCGGTCTCACTGAACCCGAAGATGCACGGGTTATCCGTATTGAGAGTACGCTGAGACTAACGGAAGTCGATATTTCTGACGTATTGCTTGAAGATGCGAAGCTGCATTCGCGATTAGAGGTTATCGGCGAAACGAAACCGTTTGCGTTTGACGCTGCGGGTAATTTGCTTCCGTTTTAAAGAGTCGTCAGCAATCAACAGTCGGGAGTCAGCGTCGGGATTCGGAGATCCCGCCTATGAGAGTTATCAGTCGTCTGTTTTCAGTTAAGAGTCGGGATTCGGAGATCCCTCCTACAAGAACCATTAGCAGTCAGTAGAGGTCTGCGAGGACAGAGGATGCGTAGACTCAAGATTATCTTGGAGATGATTAAATTTGAACACACCGTCTTCGCGTTGCCGTTTGCGGTCATGAGTGCCTTTATCGCTGCGGATGGTCTCCCTTCGCTGACAAAGTTTGGCTGGATCCTCGTGGCAATGGTAGGGGCGCGTAGCTGCGCGATGGCGTTCAACCGACTCGCCGATGCTGATATTGATGCGAAAAACCCACGCACCGCCATGCGTGCAATCCCTGCTGGCTTAATCACAAAAGGTGCCGTCTGGTGTTTCACGATAGTCTCCGCCGGACTACTGGTTTTTGCGGCGTGGCGATTGAATCCACTCGCCTTTGCGTTGTCACCCGTTGCGCTCGCCGTCGTTATGGGGTATTCCTATACGAAACGTTTTACTGCGCTGTCGCATTTCTGGCTCGGACTCGGACTCTCCATTTCACCTGTTGGCGCGTGGATTGCGATTCAGGGCAGTTTCGCGTTGCCACCGATCATCCTCTGCCTTGTCGTGCTACTTTGGACAGCGGGATTTGATATTATCTATGCGTGTCAAGATGTCAGCTTTGACAGGAAGCATGGACTTCGATCGATTCCAGCGAAAATCGGCATCAAAGGGTCGTTGTGGCTCTCATCGGCATTGCACGTCGTGGCTGTGTTGCTGCTTTTGAGCATTCCGCTCCTTGTTGAATTGGGACTTTTTTACTATATCGGTGTCGGGATTGTCGTGTTAATCTTTATCTATGAGCACGCTATTGTCAAACCGACAGATCTGTCCCGCGTCAATCTCGCCTTTTTCACACTGAACGGCATGATTAGCCTTGTCCTGATGGCACTCTCAATTGCTGATATTTTACTGTTATAGTTTTCAGTTGTCAGTCATCTGTTGTCAGTTAGTTAAAGAGACCTCTTGTGGCAGTTGGCGCAATACCATTTCATGAAAGATTATGGTAGATCCTGAAAATATATGCACACACAAGATTTGCTACTTCCCCACTCGCTGGCGAGGTTTCTAACCTCGCCTCTTTAAAGTGTCCAATTAATTCTAAGGTTTACTATAAAACTGATGACCCTTAAACCGAGAATCTGACCATCGGTCAAATTATAGCGAGGTAGTATAGTTAAAAAATGAAGCTTTCACTTTCCGTACGCGTCGCAGAAACAGCATCGAAGAAAGATGCTACACATACTTTTGCACAACTGACTGAACTTGCGGCAGGACTCGGCTACGAGGCGGTCTGCATGCGTGCCTCCCAAGTCGGTATCCAGTCGCCTTTGGAGCAAATTACCGCTGCTCGCAAGCAGGCAGTGTCGCTCAATCTGAAGGTCTCAATGGTTACCGGCGATTTTCCGGTTCCACTCAACAATGAACAAGGACCGGACGGACTCCGCAATATAACCCCCTATCTCGATTTAACAGAACTCCTCGGTGCAGATCTCATCCGCATTGCGATGAAGGTTGAAGAAGACATCCCGTGGGCACAACGCGCCTCCGATGAAGCCGCTGAGCGCGGTATCCGCCTCGCGCATCAATCGCATACGCAGAGCCTGTTTGAAACGGTGGAGGGTTCGGTTGATGTGTTGAATCGGGTCGGCAGAAAGAATTTCGGGATTATCTATGAACCCGCCAACCTCGACCTCTGTGCACAGGATTACGGCGTTGAGACACTCAAACGCTTTTCCCCATATCTCTTCAACGTCTATCTCCAGAACCACATCCGTCGACCAGAAGGAAAGACGCACCTGCTGACGTGGATTCAAGGCATAGTCCCGCACGACCCAATCCGTTTACAGGACGAAGGCGGTATCAACTTCCCACTGGTATTTGAAGGTCTGGAGGCAATCAGTTACGACGGCTATGTGACGGTACATCAAGCTTTCCGTGAAATTATGGAACCTGAGGATGCGGCGGAACAGAGTTACACGTATCTGAAACCTTTTTGTGGATAGAGAGAGGACGCGTTTTTAGTACTATGAGCACACAGCAACCGAATATCCTGATAATCACGACTGATCAGCAGCGGACGGACAGCCTGAGCTGCTACGGATCAACGTTCACAGATACGCCGCATCTGGACAAGTTCGCATCTGAAGGTGTCTGTTTTGAACGGGCGTACTGTGCAAATCCAGTCTGTACGCCTGCTCGTGCCTCAATCTTTTCAGGACGATATGTGAGTCGCCACGGTGCCTGGAATGTTGGCATGAATGTGCCGGACGACGAACCGTTTCTATCACACCGACTTGCTGATGTCGGTTATTGCACACACTATATCGGTAAGGCACACTTCCAACCCTTCGGAGCATCTGCCGCACAATCCATCGAAACTCGCAGCGATACGACGCGCTACCCAGATTTTCAGGGACCCTATTACGGATTTGAAACGGTGGAATTGGCACTCGGTCACGCGACCTATGGTGTCGCGGGACATTACGGTGAATGGGTGCGCTCACAGGTTTCTGAGGAGACATTCGAGAGTTACAGTCAGGCGACACGTCTTAGCGAAGGTGGATTTGGTGGCGAGGCGTACGATTGGGAAATACCGCTGAAATACCACAATAGCGTCTGGACAGCGGATCGAACGATAGATTTCCTATCGAACCGAGACGCTTCTCAGCCGTTCCTATTGGCAGTCGGTTTCCAAGATCCGCATCATCCGCACTGTGTCCCAACTGAATTTGAGGATCGCGTTGACCCGGCGCAAGTTCCACTGCCGGATTTTGTCGAAAGTGAGTTAGACGACAAACCACCCCACTTTTTGGAGGCGAGATGCGGGCAGCTTGAAAAGTCGGAGATCCGTGGAACGTTTGCGATCGCAGGTCAAGGCGGTGGTGCCGATTATCGAAAAGTCTCCGATGCCGATGCCCGACTCGGTAGAGCTTACTACTACAATATGGTGAAAATTATTGATCAGCAAATGGGACGCATTCTGGCGTGTTTGGATACGTGTGGGTTGGCGGAGAACACATTAGTGCTTTTTACAACCGATCACGGTGAACTTCTCGGTGATCACGGTCTCTGGATGAAGGGCCCCTTCCATTATGAGCAACTGGTTCGCGTGCCGACGTTGTTACGGTTTCCCCGAAGCGTTCCAGCAGGACAGCGGACACAGGCCCTGTTCAGTCATGTCGATATTGTTCCAACGGTGCTCTCTGCAATCGGTTTGCCGATCCCATCTGATACGGATGGTGTAGATACGATGCCGATGCTTACGGGAGAAGCGGCCCCTATCCGCGATTCGGTGTTAGTTGAGTGTGTAGATGACCCACGTGGCTTACGCCTTAAAACGATTGTAACCGATACACGGAAACTCACATGGTATTGCGGACATGCTTATGGTGAACTCTACGATTTGGAGAACGATCCAGATGAACGGGTCAATCACTGGGAGAATGCTACCTACGCTACAGATAGGAATTATCTCATGCGTCGGATTCTTGAGACAATGGAGCCTTTGGAGAGAAGAGTTGAACGGTTATCGTATGCGTAGAATTCGATTTTTAGACTTGCATAAAAAAGAAAGATTGGGTATCATACTAAAATAGGAGGTACACACTGTGTGCCGTAACCAGATTTCCAATCCTCTTTAGTCCCGTACGGACGATATATCTATAGAGGAATAAAAATATTGGGGGCATCCAGATGGAGCCTACGCTATCCATTGTGATACCGATTTACAACGAGGTCGCCAGCCTAAAGGAGCTTCTGCAACAGGTCGCTGATGTTGAAGTCGGTATGAAAAAAGAATTGATTCTCGTCGATGATTTTTCAACAGATGGCACACGCGATATTTTAAAGGAAATTGAAGTGATTCAAGAGGAACCAAGGGAAATACGCAAGTACGTCTCAACCGCTGAGATGCCTTCAAACGAAGACACCGCATCTGAGAACGAAGTTCCGAAATCCGAAAACGCATCAGAAAACGCCTCTGAAATCTCCGCAAAAGTCTTTTATCACGATGTGAATAAGGGAAAAGGGGCAACACTCCGTACCGGCTTCCAACATATCACTGGTGAAATTACGCTCATCCAAGATGCCGACTTGGAGTATGACCCAAAAGATTATCCCAAATTGCTTCAACCCATCTTAACTGGAGAAGCCGATGTCGTATACGGCTCTCGGTTTATGGAAGGGAAGCAAGTAGGGTTATTGCGGAGCTACCTCGCGAATCAATTTCTAACGACCCTTGCCAACATCGTTAATGGTACAAGACTTACCGATATGGAGACCTGCTACAAGGTGATCCGGACATCAATTCTAAAGGAGATTTCACTGTACTCCGATAGATTTGGTTTTGAACCTGAGATTACGGCAAAACTTGCCAAACGGAAATGCAAAATCGTTGAAGTCCCTATTTCTTACCGCGGCAGAGACTATCATGAAGGGAAGACAGTGAGCTGGAAAGATGGTATCGCCGCAATTTTTCACATTCTCCGCTTCCGATTCTTTTCATAAAGGGAATAGCCATCAGTCGTCGGCAGTCAGCCGTCAGTAAAGAGATTACCGTTTCATCAAAGCCTCTTTACTGATAACCGACTGCTGACCGCTGACCGCTGTGAAATATGCCTAATTTGCGAGACTTGCTTAATGAGGTAGATGCTATCCTTGATTCGGAAACCGATGTATCGGTGCCGAAACGCGATTGCGAACCGCCAACAGAACCTCTCTTAAAAGCACTCGATACCCACTTCGGTTATCCCGATTTTCGTGCCGGACAACGTGATATTATTAAGGCGATTTTAGATGGCGAAAACGTATTTGCTGTCTTCCCAACAGGGCACGGAAAATCGTTGTGCTATCAACTGCCTGCCTTAATGCTTGAGGGCGTAACGATTGTGATCTCACCTCTCATTTCGTTGATGAAGGATCAGGTTGATGCCTTACGAGAACAAGGAATTGATACAGTCGCTCTCATAAACAGCACACAGACGTGGGCGGAATATCAGAATGCGTTAGCACGCCTGAGACGGAACGAAATAAAACTACTCTACATCTCACCAGAACGCCTTCGGAGTCGCCGGTTTTTGGATATTTTGAATGCGTTTCCTATCTCGCTATTCGTCATTGATGAGGCACACTGTATCTCGCAATGGGGACGCGATTTCCGTCCCGCCTATCTATCGCTCAGAGATACAGTTGATGTGCTACAACCGCGCGTGATCGCGCTTTTCACCGCTACAGCACCCCCGGAGATTCAAGAAGATATTCTCAGTGTGCTGAATATACCAACACCTCGCACGCTCACACAAGGAATTGAGCGCCCCAATTTGAAATTGGTCGTCCAGCAGAATGAAGATGACGATGAAAAATATCAACAACTCGAAAAGTTTCTCACCGATCAAGAACCAAATCATTTACCCGTTCGTCTGGGAAATTTGAGAACTGCACCGAAAAACGGGATCATCTACGCAGGACGACGGCGAGAAACCGAAGAAATCGCCGACTTTCTGCAGCGGCACGGATTCCGAGCAGACTTCTATCACGCTGGACTTGAACCGCACGACCGCACACGCGTGCAAGAAGCTTTCTTTGACAACAGCGAAAATGGTTTAGATATCGTTGTTGCCACGAACGCCTTCGGTATGGGGATCGACAAACCCGATATCCGGTACATCGTACATTGGACGCTTACCGGTACCCTTGAGGAGTACTGTCAAGAAGTCGGTAGGGCGGGTAGAGATGGAGAGGATGCGCTCTGTATCCTGCTTTTTTGTAACGATGACCGTGGGTTACACGAGTGGTTTATCAAAGAGAGCACACCGGACAAACAGTCTCTGCTTAAACTCTTAAAGGTCGTAGAAAATTTCAAGGGGCGCGATAGGTACCGCACAATTTCTAACGATGAGTTGGAATGGATGAGCGGTTCTAAAGGGACGAAAGTCCACGTCTGCCTGAGTTATCTTGAAAAACTCGGGTTTTTGAAGCGGTGGTATAACGTCCCATCCCAACTTTCTGTGAGATTTCGCGGACACTGGATTGGAGAAACAGAACCTCCGGAGGCAACTCAACGTGAATTGCTCCACCAATTGCGGGGAGGAAAGTTAAAAACAATTTTAGAACTCTGTGAAGCCGTTGGGCAAACCCCGAAGGTGATAATGGAAGACCTCGCCGAACTGCAAAGCGACGGTTATATTCAGTACTGGGGACAGGAAGACTTGCTCCTCATTGAACTGCTTGAGGACAGTCAAATGCTTAGCACGTTGACGGATGAGCAGATTGAGGTAGGCGACTACGTCCGCCGGAAACAGAGCCAGATTGATCAGATGGTTGTTTATGCGTTAGAGACGACCTGCCGCATGCGCGTGGTTCGAGACTATTTTGGCGAACACGTTGACGAAAGTTATCGGTGCGGTACCTGCGATTTATGTCAAAATCAAGAATGACATCAGCTCCAAAAGGTTATTTTTCAGTGCGGAGTGCTTCGATGGGTGAAAGCTGGGCTGCGAGCATTGCAGGATAGACCCCGAAAATAATGCCCATAAAAACTGAAAAGATAACAGAAGTCGTTATCCACGGCATAGAGAGAACAACGGGCCATTCTGGCACAACTTTTACAATACGAACAGCAAGCTGCGCCATGCCGTGTGCTGCCGCCCAGCCTCCGGCAATACCGAGCACCGTACCACACAAACAGAGACAGATCGATTCCGTCAAAAATTGCCAAAAGACGTGAATCCGTTTCGCACCCACCGATTTCCGCAAGCCGATCTCCCGTGTTTTCTCACCAACGGAGACGAGGCATATATTCATGATGCCGATGCCACTGACAAAGAGCGAAAAACCGGCAATGCTCCCCAATGTAATTTTTATCACCTTCTCAATGTGTTCAAGCCGCCTGGCTGTCCATTTCGCTATCCAATATCCGATAAAGTCATCTTTTCCGCGGTGTCTTTTCCGTAGAATCTTCTTGACTGAATCAATGATGCTTTCAATCTCCGTACCTTTCTTAAAAAAGACGACCATGTCTTCAAGATAGCGGGTACCTGTGATCCGTTGTTGATATGTTGTTAGCGGCACACATAAAGCATCATCTAAAGAATACCACCCGAAACTGAGACTGCGCCCCTTTATTTTCATCACCCCCACGACCCGTAACCTCACCATCGCGCCCCGCCAATGATACCGAACCTTTACCTCCTGTCCAATTGGGGATTCTTCTCCAAACAGTTCAGTCGCGGTATCGGCACCGAGGACACACACCTGCTTTGCGTTTTCGATATCATCCTCAGTCAGGAATCTGCCAGCGCGAAGTTTCCAGTTCATGCCGTGGGCGTAGTCTGCGGTGACACCTTCTAAAAGGGGTCTGGCTTGGTTCCCATTCCTGCTGGTAACGAAGGTTTCGTAGCCTTCGTGTTTAGGCAGGACATATAGAACGTTGGGGCATTCTGCCTCGATAGCAAGAGCGTCCTCAAGGGTATACCGTTCAGTGGTGCGCCGGACGAGCCGTCGACGTTTCCAAATCGAGGTCCGAGTCCAGAATTGGACTTGGTTTGCACCACCGAGTGTTTCGATGTCCTGAGCGACAATACGTTTCGCACCATCGCCGATGGCGATCATACACAGCACACTGGCAATCCCGATGAAGATACCGAGAATGGACAAACCGGCGCGGAGCTTATTTTGAAAAAGATGTGCAATACCTGCAGCAATAGCGTCACGAAGCTTCATTTTCTCAGTAGTGTGTGTTAGGTCCTGTGTTGTTTCTTGACAAAATCTGACAAGGCCCACTCCATGTGGAGACATTGCCACTTTTGGGAGTAAATTTTAACTTGTGGGTTCTGCGAAGGAATGCCACGAGGAATAGGGTTGTGTTAATAACAGCGCGGGGCTTAATAAAAACTTCCACTTATACAAACGTTTGGATGCACTTTCAACGGGTTCAACAAGTCTAATTCAATTGTGGGTTTAAAGGCGCACAGGTGGTTAAACCTTGTTTGCCCTTAAAAATTCATTTTTCTAACTGTTGGGTTTTGCCCCGATTGATTTTGCGCCCAATGCGGTTTCCCGTATGTTTTTAGCAATATAATGTTGCTATAGTTATAAAGAGGCGAATTTTCGGCAAAAAGGTTGCAAAAAATGAGAGATAGAATTCTGGGTATATGTGGTGGAATGGAAACGAGGGTGAGTTTAGATTTCAGGGTGATCTATAGTGTCAATAGGACCGAGATTGCTGAGTGCTTCTGCATAGATTTGTCGGAGTGGGACGTTGTTCTGTTCCGCAAGCCGCTTGCAATCCTCATATTCGGGGATAGTTTTGATAAGCGTACCGTTGAAGTATCCGCGTTTTGCTTGGATCGTGCCCCACTGCGTTTCGACTTCAGTGAAGTCGCGCCGTAGTTTGACTCGGTTAGTGGTGGAGAGTCTGACACCAAAAGTCGTGGTTTCGGTGAGAAGAAGTTCGATGAGTTTATCGCGACGCGCAGTAGGACAGAGCACGGTTATCTGTGTGGCGGGTCTATTCTTTTTCATAAAAGTAGGTGTGAGAAAAACATCAAGCGCACCGTGTTCAAAGAGTTGGGAAGTGACATAACCTGTAATCTCTGGCGACATGTCGTCTACATTGGTTTCGATAATGTCCACACTATCGGTTTCGGCGTGATGATGTGTCGTTTGTAAACTGCTACTTGAAATTTTTTCACCGAGACAAAGTCGGAGGAGGTTTGGTCGTTGTTCAAGATCACGAGTACCTGCACCGTATCCGACGCGATCCAATCGCATGTGTGGCATGACTCCGAATTCCTGGGATAGCGTCGTAATGAGTGCTGCGCCGGTCGGTGTTACGAGTTCTTTCGGTATATCGGTTTGATGAACTGGAACCCCTTGTAGGAGTTCCATTGTGCCGGGGACAGGGACGGGCATGCGTCCGTGGGCACAACGGACAAAGCCTCTACCCAGAGAAAGCGGCGATGCGTAAACTTTGTCAACATCCAAGTATGCCAAGCCGAGGACAGAACCGACGATATCTACAATTGAATCAATTCCACTTACCTCGTGGAGGTGAACGTTGGCTTTGGCGATATTGTGAACCTTTGCTTCCGCTTCAGCAAGCCGGTCAAATACGCGTTTCGCAGTATCCCGTATTTTTGCATCTAAATCGCTATCGTCAAGCAATTTGAAAATATCGGAGAGGTGGCGACTCGGTCCATGATCGGGGTGATGCCCGTGGTCGTGATGATGCGTATGTCCATGCGCGTGATGTGAATCGGTGTGTGCTGGGTGTACCTCTACAATCGCTCTGGTGCCAGCAATACTGTGTTTCGTGGCTTTTTCAAAGTGTAAGCTGAATTCGGCATCAAGTTTGAGTGTCGCCAATCCCTCTGTGAGTATATCGGGTGGCACCCCCGCATCGACGAGGGCACCAAGCGTCATGTCGCCACTAATGCCTGAGAAGCAGTCGAAATACGCTATTTTCACTATGTTTACGCTCCTTTAGGGTTTTCAGTGGAGATTCAGGTACGCCGGAAGTGTATAGAGTAAGCAGGCACCTACAGGAAGGGGCTGCCCCGACATTCTTAGGTTCGTAAATTTCATGCGGGGCAAGCATAACGCACATGCTGTTTAGAAATCTTGAAGCAAGTCTTGGAGGAGTGCTTTCGAGTCGTGGCGTTTGAGTTTAACAATCGCTTCAGCCTCTATCTGCCGGACACGCTCCCGACTGATCCGAAGTTTGTCTCCAATGTCCGCTAAGGTATACTCAGTGCCGTCCATTAAACCGTATCGTAGAATAATCACTTGTGTTTCACGAGGGTTGAGTGTACGGTTGAGGACCTCTGTAATAACCTCGACTTTTGCATAATCGAGCAAGTAGTTTTCGGGTGTAATTTGAGATTGATCCGGAATAAGTTCGGAAAACGAACCGTCCGGCGAATCTTCATTAATCGGCGCATCAAGGGGAACAGGGTCCTTTGTAGCGTTGAAAATTTCGGAAACCTTTTTCTCTGTAAGTTCGACTTCCTTCGCAATTTCAGTTGTCGTTGGTTCGCGTCCGAGTTGGGTTGTCAGATCTGATTGCGCCTGTTTAATAGCACGGCGGGCTTCGCCAATATAGCATGGAACACGAATCATCTGCCCTTGCTGATCAAGTGCCCGTTTGATAGACTGCATGATCCACCAAGTTGCGTAAGTGCTGAATCGGAATCGGAGGGTGTGGTCGAACTTATCCACGGCTCGCATCAATCCGAGACTGCCTTCCTGCATCAAATCAAGGAAGGTTAGCGATGTTTTGCTGAAGTGATGTTGTTTGGCAATGCTGGCAACGAGACGAAGATTCGCTTCGACGATTTTTAGCTTCGTTCCGTGTGTGACTTGGTCTGCCGCTTCCAATTGCTCCGCCAACCACTTGGCATGTGCGAATTCCCTTCGGACATCTTCAAGTACAAATCGAAGTGTGTGTGGCTTGCAGACAGTAGAGCACTCCATTAGCATATCGGGCGGTAGTTCCTCCAAGAGCATCTCAATTTCGTGGCGAATGATGTCGAATTCCTGAAAAGCTTGGGATTCCTGTTCTGCATCGAAACGCGCCGCTGTGACACGAGACAACTCAGGAATCGAATGTGCTTCTGCAAAACGAAATTCAGTTTGCTGTTGATGTGTTTTTGGCGTTTTTTTGTTGAAAGTATTGATATTGCTACGAATTGCTTTGCGAGCGTATGATCGGAATTCTGTACCGCGTTTTGTATCGCTGTCGTCAATAGCTTTCAAGAGTCCGAGGCTTCCGACCTGCATCAATTCGGGTGATGCGGTAGTGTCAACATACTTTTTTAAGAGGTATAAGTTTTCTTCAAAGATTTTCCATCGTGCGTGTTCTAACAAGTTAGCCTTCACCTCTAATTTTTCCAATAGAACCCCGAGCACTTGGATTTCGGCACGAATCTGGTCTATAATTAATCCGTGATCCGACTGTGTAGGTTTTAATTCTTCGGTGCTGTCTGACGCGTCCTTTTCAGTAATGTTAAGCGAGGCAAGCATCCAATTCGGAAGTTGATTTAACAGATCGGTGAACGTCTGGAAACCCTCTCGATACCTCTCAAAGAGGATAGTTTCTTGCTCAGGGTCCAACAAAGGGGTCTTCGCAATCTTCTGTAAGTACGCAAAGGTCTCGTCCTTCGGTGATTCCGTGGGATTCTCTTCCCTTTCTTCATCCTCTGCAAAAATCTCAGATTCTACCGGGTATGCTGGGTAATAGTTTCTCATGTCTTTACCTCACTATAGCCTCGATCTCTCGAACGAGGTTTTTATCATTGCTTAGTACAGCAAAAATTAAAAAAAGTTTAACTTTTTATTTTTTCTATGGTATGCTATTAAACATAACTTGCTCGTATGTTTTCTGAATAAATACTATTATTGGCTTGCAAGCAGCCCTTCAAAACGCCGTGTAAAGATTGGAGGCAATTAATTAATGGCTCAACTCACAGAAAATGAAATCATCAAGAAATGTCAAGCCGGCGAATCTCTTTCTGGTGAAGATCTCGCAAACCTTGATTTAGCAAATCAACCGCTCGCAGGTATTGATTTATCGGAAGCGGATTTAAGCGGTACTGATCTGCAGAACGCGGATTTAACGGATGCGAATTTGAACGATGCAAATCTCACGGGTGCAAACCTTTCCGGGGCTACCCTACATCGGACGTATCTCGTCGGTTCTAATTTAACAGATGCCAACCTTGAGAAAGCAAATCTACGTGGTGCTTTCCTCAGCGGGAGTTTGCTCTGCAGTACTAACTTTCGACACGCCGATCTGCGGCGTGCTACGCTTGGTTGCCCAAAGTGCGAGGTCCCAGGACCTTTCGGTTCGCTCACCAGTTTTGAGAACGCTAACCTTGAAGAGGCAATTTTCGGTGAAATCAAACTGATAGGTGTTGTTTTGCTCGGTGCCAATTTCAAAGATGCGTATCTATACGAAGTCGACCTTTCCGAAGCCGTCTATCGTGAAACCGACCTTGAAGGTGCTATCACCAAAAAGGGACGCAATTAAACAGCAGGTTTTATGTTTTCTGCATAGCGTCTATTACCCGTGTCGTCTCGACTTATCGGTTTTAGCTACCAATTCGTAATTGTGGCTGCAAAAAATTGAATAGCACTTACCGCGTCTTCTAATATATGTGACGTTAACATGAGGTAAGAGGTTTACCTAAATTTCATTTTTTTTTAGTTTCAACATTTCACCTTCAATTTCCTATGTACACATAACATTTGTGTAAGATTAATGTAGTTGCATTTCGCAGAGTTTTTGATACAATCCACCTTTTACCAATAACGTCTCGTGTGTCCCTGCCTCCAGAATTTCCCCATCCTTGATAACGAGAATCTTGTCAGCCCGTACAACGGTCGAAAGTCGGTGGGCGATAATAAAGCTGGTTCTCCCTTCCATCAGGTTTGCTAACGACTCCTGGATGAGGGCTTCAGACTGCGTATCCAGTGAAGATGTGGCTTCGTCTAATATGAGAATCGGGGCATCTTTTAAGAGCGCGCGGGCGATAGATAGGCGCTGCTGTTCGCCACCAGAGAGTTTCATGCCTGCTTCACCTATTGGTGTCGCATAGCCTTGTGCCGTTTTCGTGATAAACTCATGGGCATTTGCCCTTTTTGCCGCGGCGATAATTGCCTCATCCGTCGCACCTGGACATCCATAACTGATGTTTTCCAAAACCGTGCCGTCAAACAGGAATGTGTCCTGTGGGACAAGTGCAATGTTTTGTCGCAACGACTCCAAATTTACTTCGGAAATTGGGACATCGTCGATCAATATCTCCCCAGAACTCACCTCGTAGAAACGCAAAAGTAGATTGAGGAGCGTTGTCTTTCCACTACCACTCGGGCCCACAAGTGCGACAACTTCACCCGGCTTCGCCTCAAAGGTTACGTTATCAATGACAGATTTAGGTGTTGCCTGTGGACTTTCTAAATCTTGCGAATAAGAGAAAGAGACGTTTTGAAATGTGACGGCTCCACGGATATTCTGCAGTGCCATACCGTCTGACGATTTTTTTCTGGCATGCGTATATTCACCGATACCGTTCTCGGGAATCGCCTCTGCTCGAAAATCGAGGAGATAAAAAATCCGTTCCGCGGAGGCGAGACACTGTTGTAACGCACTATTGGCATTGCCAATTGTTTTAATTGGCTTGAACATCAGCCCTACCATTGCGATGTAACCGATAAACCACCCGATAGAGAGTTGTCCAGTAATTACTTGCCAGCACCCCAACCCGAAAACAGTTGCCGTGCCGAGAACCCCTAACCATTCAATCATAGGAGGTAGGAGCGCAGCAAAACGGGCACGCCGTACCGCTGAACAATATTGATGCCAGTTAATGGAGCGAAAGCGTTCGGTTTCCGCGCGTTCAGAGGTGAAACTCTTAATAATCTTGATGCCGAAAAGTGTCTCTTTGAGTTGTGAATAGATGTCCGCGCTCTGTTGCTGGATCTCTGTGCTGGCAGTGCGAATTTTTGCACCGATAAAAGTAATAAGGTAAGCAAGAAATGGAAGGATCAGCAAGGTAAAGAGTGTGAGTTTGAAACTCCTGATTAGCATCACAGAAAGAAAAAGCGGAACAAGAACAACAGCACGTATAATATTCGCCATTGCTGCAACGAGAATCTGCCACACTCGAACATCGTCAGTGATGCGTGTCATGAGGTCTCCGATGCGTTCTTCACGCAAAATACCTAACGGTGCAGACACGATCCGTTGATAGAGCGCATTTCGTAACCGAAAAGCAAGCTTATGCCCGACCCGTGCCATCACATAGTCATTACCGTAGACGAAGAACCCTTTGACAAAAACGAGGAGGAGCATACCGGCAAGCAACCATAGGAAGAATTTAATCGCGTCGCCGGAATTTGCTAACGATATTTCAAAACCGTCGAAAGCAACCAGACCTTCGCTTTCAAACTGAAAATAGCGAATAGATACAGGTTCATCAAATAGGTTACCATCAATGGCTTTAAGGGCGTTAACGGTATCGGCAAAAATTTGGATAGCCCCTAAGTCGCACACAGCCACTACGATGGCAAAAACCGTTGCCAAGAGAATAGAGCCCGTATACGAGGTATGATACCGGATAAATCGGGTAAAAGTGGGATTTCTTGTGAAAGATTTTGTGTTCATGCCGAGTCTGCCCGTTGGATTCAGCCAATCTACTTGCTTTACTTCAGTTGGTACTTACCAAATTGGATGGCACACGCCCACTTCACGGCATCGCCCCCGTTTGAAAATGGACAACGGATGCTGAATTCTCGTTTTTGAAAATCAATAGCCTCAATGATTCCGATGGCATAGGTATTACCGGCAGCGTCGGTTAGTCCAATCAAGCGACGTTCAAAGTAAGCGCGGACTTCCGATGTAACGCGCACCAAACTTAAATAGCTTTTAATATGGGTGATAGATGCTTTGGAAAGTGCTTCTGACGTAATGAGGCATACGGTACGATGCCCCCATTCGGCGTGGTAAACTTGCGTCTCCGCGAGTCGAGAGAGAATTTCTAATTCCTTCTCATTTGCGATACGTCCGATAAAGAAAGGGGTACGTCCACCGCGAATCTGTTCAAAAGGTAGCTGTTGGATACGACGCTCGGACTTTTTCGGAACGAATTCTGGAGACTCACAAGTTTCGCCACTTTTAACAGCAAGCTTTGGCTTGCAAGCTACGCCAAAGTAGGCATCAAATTGGGCTTTTCGGTGCTGGCTGCGCGCCTTGCTACTTTTGGGTCGGACCTTCCTATGTGGAAGAAGGTGGTGCCTGTTGAGCCAGTCCTGTTGACTGTAGTATGCAGTTATCTGTTCCAATTCGCTGGAACGCCCGATACAAACCACATGGTTCGGTCTGATGAGTTCAATTTTGTGCTGTTTGAGAATGATAGCGGGTGCGTCGTGAATGTAACCGGTTGTATCAATGATAATAAAATCAGCATCAGTTTCACGTGCGCTATCTACCATCAACCGTGTTCCTGTTAGCACTTCGAGACAGCACCCTCTTGGCGACAAATCGCCAACAAAATACAGTTGATCGGCGGCACCATCGAATTGAACAGGGAGGCTATCCGGATCAAGGAATTTCATACCGATTGTCGTAGGTGGACCGATTCGGGATTGTCCAACATCTGTATCCACAAAAGCGGTTTTCAAACCCTGACGCATGGCAGCATCAGCCAAGAAACGGCAGAAGGTGGATTTTCCAACATCGGTTGCCCCTATCACAAGTACAACCTGTTGAGGCTTGACAATTCGACTCGCAAGTTTTTCCCAATGTTGGTTAACTTGGTACGTGTCATCCATTTTTTAGAGTTTTCGGCGGTCAGCCTTCAAAACTGTCAGAAAGAGAACCTTTTTGCTGACGAAAACTGAGAACCGATAGTTAACGGCTATTCCTACTGATGTCTATCTACCAAGGCTCATTTCATAACGAAAGGTGACACCGGGCGGGTTGAACACTTGATCCAAAGGGCGTATCTGTTTTACGCCTGTGAGTTGCTCAAGCAGCGATGTCTTTTTCTCCTTACGTACCACCTTGGGCTTACCTTCGATACCTGCTAACTTTGCGGCGGTTTCAATCGCATCAGGTAGATTGCCAAGTTGGTCAAGCAGTTTTGAATCTAATGCCTGCCTTCCCGAGAAAATCCGTCCGTCTGCAAGTTCAATGATCTCCTCACGCGTTAAAAGGCTCCCTCGTGCCTCGAAGATTGTATCCACAAATTGATTGTAAACATCGTCTACGGTGGCTTGAAGTACTGCCCGTTCCTGTTCCGTCAACTCACGGAAAGGGGACCCTGTATCTTTGAAATTACCACTCTTGATAACCTGATGCCCTAAGCCGACTTTGTCGTACAAGCCTTTCAGCTGCGTAAATTGCATAATAACGCCGATGCTTCCCGTCAAGGTGCCCGGGTTTGCAACGATTGTGTCGGCAGCGCACGCGACGTAGTAACCGCCGGATGCTGCGCTACCTCCCATTGAAGCGACTATCGGTTTCTCTATCTTCTCCAATTCGCTGTAAATCTCTTGGACCGGAGCGACACTGCCGCCGGGAGAGTTGATTCTAACGACAATCGCTTTGATACTGGAATCATCACGGTAGGTATGGATAAGCTTGATCGTGGCATCCGCGCGGGAGATAATACCTGTAATGTCTATCACTGCGACCTTCTGCCCGATTGATGTACTGCCGTCTCTTGAGCGTACAACCAGCAATAAAACGAACACCGCGATGATGATTCCTAAGATGATGTAAACACGTCTCTTTTTCATTTGGTTTTACAGCCCCATCGAGTTTTCGATGCATTTTTAGCGGCACCGAGAGTGATTAAAGAATTTATTGGTTATCGGTTGTCAGAAAGGATACGACACTGAAATCGGATAGCAGACGTAAAGTTATTTGGAGCGACGGGGTGGGAAGATGACGACCCAAAAGGTTTTCAGTAACCATCCTATATCGGAGGTAAGGCTCTGCGTCTCAACGTAGTGCAGGTCCAGAGCAAGTTTTTTTGGCATTAATTCTGTTATGTAGTAATGCTCTGCATCGAGGTGTCCCTTCAGTTTCTCCTCTTCATCCCGGTTGATAAGTTGCGATGGACCCGTCATCCCTGGTTTTACTTGTAGGACTCGTTTCTGCTTCTCTGTGTAGTGCTTGACGTAGTTGGGTGCCTCTGGACGCGGTCCAATAAGACTCATTTCACCTTTGATGACATTGATTAAATTCGGGAGTTCGTCCAACTTCGTCCATCTCAAGAACCTACCGATAGGTGTAACCCGTTCATCTCTATAAGTTGTCAAACTACCGCCGAGTCTATCGGCGTTCGTTACCATCGTCCTGAATTTGTACATTTCAAAGAGGATTTCGCCTCTGCCGACGCGTTTCGCTTTGTAAAATATCGGTCCTTTCGATTGCAATTTTGCGAGCAGGATCCCAAATAAAAAAAAGGGAAACGAAAGCGCGAAGCCAATCGTTGCGAACAGGACATCAAATGTCCGTTTTGCCCAGTCCGGTTTGAATTGGCTATCGGCTCTCAGCCTTCGGCTTTCAGTAAAGAGGTTTTTGGGTAAATCTACCCGCTCTTTCTGACTGCTGACTGCCGACTGCTGACTGCTATAAAAACGCTTAGTGTGTGGCATGCGGTTCCCCTACTTTGCGGGGCTAACGACGATTTGCTCTGGCGGTTCCTTCTGTTTCCGTAGGAAACTGAATAATTTCAGACGCGCTATCTACATCGCTTTCTGTTAGGAATGAGCGGTTCGGCTGATATGTCGGCACTAATTCTTGGAATTTGGAAACAATACCTTCCGAATCCAGCGCGTCCGCGAGTTGTGAGAGCGCCTCAATTTGAGAGATGAGTTGACGTTCTTCTATCTGCTCAAGTTGTGCGACAAAAATACGTTGGTGTTTCGTCGCTGTAACACCTTCTTGGGGGGTCAGAAGTTCTTCGTATAACTTCTCGCCCGGTTCTAAACCTGTAAATTCAATTTTGATGTCCCTATCGACTTCAAGTCCAGAAAGACGGATCAGGTCTTGCGCGAGGTCAAGGATTTTGATGGGTTCTCCCATGTCTAACATTAGAATTTCGCCACCGTTTCCCATAGCACCTGCTTGGATAAGGAGTTGCACAGCTTCTGGAATTGTCATAAAGTAGCGTGTCGCTTCGCGATGCGTAACGGTAACGGGACCGCCTTTAGCGATCTGCCGTTTGAAGTTCGGAATTACACTTGCGCGACTCCCAATAACGTTTCCAAAGCGGACTGCGATAAACCGGGTACCGTTCTGCTTTGCTTTGCACTGCACCAATTTCTCTGTTACACGTTTCGATGCTCCGTAAACGCTCGTTGGGTTCACCGCTTTATCCGATGAGACGAGTATGAAAGCCTCTACCTCGTGTTTGATTGCGGCGTTGATGAGGTTTTGGGTACCAAGGATATTATTTTTCACGGCTTCATCGGGGTGATTCTCCATGAATTTGACATGCTTGTGCGCAGCAGCGTGGAAAATGATATGCGGGCGATATTTACGTGTAATTTGCGAAACTTTGGCATCGTCTCGAATGTCTCCGATGACCAAGGCACGATTGAGTTGCGGTTCAAACTCACGAAGTTCTATGTCTGTATGGTAGAGACTATTTTCACCGCGCCCAAAAAGGATAAGAAGTTCTGGGTTCAATTTCGCCACTTGGCGACAGAGTTCGGAACCGATTGAACCGCCAGCTCCGGTTACCATCACGCGTTTACCTGAGAGATATTTAGAGACTTCGGCGAGATCCATTTGAGAAGTAGACCGATTCAGGAGATCTTCAAACCGAACTTCCCGGATCTGGCTGACGCTGGCGCGTCCTTCAAGAATGGCATGAATGTTTGGGACGATTTTAAACTGACATCCTCGGTATTCACACTGGCGGATAATATCACGAATCTTGCCACCCGGTGCTGATGGGATGGCGATGACAACCTCATCAATCTCGCGCTTGCGAGCAATATAGGTTAGATCGCGGGTTGTACCCAATACTTCAAGCCCGGCAACGCTTCTGCCCACTTTGTGGGGGGCATCGTCAATGAAGCCGATCGGCACGTATCCTTTTTCAGGATGGTTCCTCAGGGCACGGAGTACACCGATACCGGTTTCACCAGCACCAACAATTAGAACTTTTGTTGACAATTTTTGTGCGGGCAGCTGCGATTCGGCGTTTCTGCCTATTGGACCTTTATTATTCTTAGATCGCTTGCGTAGCGAACCTTTATCTTGCTGGAGGATTTGCCCAGAGAATTTGGTAAACCCGATGAGTGCGAAGTTATAAAATCCATCGATTAAGAAGAGGACCCAGACGATTTTCAGTAGCATGGAAAGCCCAATGAGTGCTACAGTCGCGACTATGATTGCTGTTGCTAATGTCCGGAATTCCTTAGCAGCGGCATGTTGCCATATTGGTTTGTATAAATTGAAAACCAACAACAGACCGATGCGAACCATCGTGACGACCGCGGCGGCACCGAGTCCAATAACATGCTGCGGCTGGAAGGGGGATATATCTACACTCTGTAGTAAAGCGAGGAGCGGTATGGGTTGCTGTAAAAAATCGAAACCGAATTGCCTGCTGGTCAGGTAAGCGAATAGAAATGCGAGATTGACGAGTAGTATATCAACGACAATTGTAAAACTCCATTTTATTTTCGATTTATCCATATTCCCTCCTCACGGGTTTTTTAACCATTGGGCTTTCACTCAGTTTCCTCCATTGAAAACCGGTTCTCGCTTGGATTAGTAACTTTCCGGGGCAGATTGCGAGGTTGCTTCAGATTTCGGTGTATGAATTGCTTGGGCATAGACATGCTTTAAGCGTTCCCCGATAGCCTCCCAACTGTAACTGGTTTCGACGCGAGTTCTGCCGGTCTGTATGAGGGTTTCTCGCAAATGCACGTTATTGAGTAAGTTAACAACATGTTTTGCGAAGTCAGCAGGTGTATCAGCAACAAGTAACTCTTTACCGATGTCTGCTTCCAATCCCATGGCCCCGACAGAGGTTGTGACGACAGGTACCCCCATCGCCATTGCTTCCAGATTTTTAGTTTGTATGCCCGATCCTGCCCGTAAAGGGGCAACAAAAACAGATGCTTTTTCAAAATACGGACGGACATCCGGGACGTACCCTGTGACAACAACACCTTCTTGCGTCTCCAGCCGTTTTACCTGATCCGATGGATGATTGCCGACTATATAAAATTGCGCGTCCGGATGGCTTTCTCGGATACATGGAAAAATCTCATTACAAAAATAGATCGCAGCGTCCGAATTCGGAAAATAGTTCATCGTTCCAGTGAAAAGCATCACCGGTGCGGGTTGTGTTACCGGATTCGGTTGAAAGTACTCGAGATCAACCCCCATCGGAACTATTGACAGATTCAGATTGTTGTCCTGTTTCAAGAGATAGTCCCGATCAAAACGTGCGACAACGGTACCGCAGTCAAAAGCCTTCATAATGTTGACTTCGTAACGCCGTACCCGCTTTTCCTCTAATTTTACCAAAAAACGTTTTGGAGTGCAATCTAATTTAATTTTCGCAAGCCAAGGGTTGCTTTCTAATTCAGCGCGTCGACTGAGATTCAGCGCCAATGAATCACACAAATCTAAGACTTTAGCGGGACCCTGGACTTCCGTCACGTATTGCCCCATCCGAAATAGTTGTGCGTGAATCAGTTCAAAGTCCTCTTCTTCGAGGAGTTGGTTAATCTTCCGTTGCATTTGCGGCGCGTACCAGTAATGCAGCTGCAGCGGACGGCGGGATAAGCAGTGAATCCCTGTATTCATGAAGGCAAAAGACCGTTGAAAACGGACCCACTCTACACGTTCACAAAAAGGTTGTAGATGCTTTACCGATTCAATATCGCTCTCATCTTCTGCAAAATAAACGATGCTTACGGCATGGTGTTTCGAAAGCTGCTTAATAAAATTGTAAGACCTGATCCGATCGCCTCGGTGCGGTGGATACGGACACCGGAGGCTTAAAAATAGAATTTTCATTCTTTTAGCTATTAATATCTGGGCACCGCTACACTTTGTTCCGCGGTGGTTTCTGATGACTTCTAACCGGATCCAGACGCTGGGACATTTTCATGAGCAGCGTTATTCACTGGGCAATTCGGCTTCGTCTATCAGCATAACCGGGATGCCTTCACGGATCGGATAGCGACGCTGACACTCGCCGACACACACCAGTTTCTGTGCGGTTTCATCGTGTTCTATTTCACCTTTACATGCCGGACATGCAAGAATGTCAAGTAGCGTTTTTGAAAGTGTATATGCGTTTTCCAAATTTTTAATTTTTCCTTGCGGTTCGGTGAGGTTGATCGAGTGAACAACGCTCCACTCCGTAGATCTGAAGAAATCCACAGAAATACCCTATCAAAAACCCCAAGCAAAACCCCTCCACTTCATTACGGACTACAATTTTGAACTTCTTTTTACTATTCCTTACGGATAAGTATCGGTCGTTTGTACCTTGATGTTTCCTGTGTTCGAGTTGAAGAAACACCCAAGCAAAACACACCGCTTGTTGTAACTGACAACTGAAAGGATTTTTTAAAAAAATCCGAACCGAAAACTATTAACCCCCGTGGCATCTCTTATATTTTTTCCCGCTTCCACAGGGGCAAGGCGCGTTTCTACCGACCTTAGGCATGCTCCCCATCGCCTGTTTTGAAGCAAACGCGGCATCATCATTGGTTGCCGCTGCGGTGTTGCCTTGCGGACGCCTCGGTTGTGGTCTCCGCCGTCTACCTGTTTGCCGACTCGGTGTCCTGCGGGGTGCCTCGGTATTGACCTGAGATTTGAAGATGAACTCACTGACCTGTTCCTCAATCTGTTGATACATACTCTCAAAGACAGCGAGCGCTTCGTTTTTGAAGACAACAATCGGGTCTTTGCCGCCGTATCCTGCCCCGAACCGAATTCCCTCCTCAATATAATCAATGTTGTGAAGGTGTTCTTTCCAGTGATTATCAATTCTATCTAAAAGGAGTAAGCGTTCAAGGATACGCATCATCTCTGAACCCATTTCAGCTTCGCGTTCCTCATACGCGGTGCGCAGTATCGCCAGCGTCTGCTCTTGGACCTCCTCTGGACTCGCTTGTGCCAAGGGTGTGTGCCAAATCGGTTTGATTGGAAATGTGCTGGTTAGCCACTGTTCAAACCTGTCAGGTGTCTCAAGGAATCCCCCTGCTTTTTCCCCCATATTGTCCTCAATTGCATCTCTAACAACCCGTTCAATCATCCCCCAAATTGTAGTTTTCAGGGAGACAGGTGCTTTGGCATCTTTATCAGCGAGTGCTGCAAGCCCTCCATCTTCTGTTGCCGCTTCGTGTTCCGGTAATTCAACTGTGTCTGTAGCAGAAGCCAAAACGGTGTCGCGCAGATTGTAGATAGTGTCGCGCTGTGTATCCATGACATCATCGAACTTGAGGAGATTTTTTCGGATCTCAAAATACATCTGTTCAACGCGGGTCTGTGCTTTCTCAATGGATTTCGTAACCCACGGGTGTTCTAAAGGGACATCTTCCTCCATTCCGACTCGGTTCATCAGTCCTTGTAAACGTTCGGATCCGAATTTTCGCATCAATTCGTCTTCAAGAGAGAGATAGAATCGGGATGAGCCTGGGTCTCCCTGCCTTCCAGAGCGACCGCGGAGCTGATTATCAATACGTCGAGATTCGTGGCGTTCTGTGCCGATGATATGAAGTCCGCCAGCGGCTAATACGTCCTTCTTCTTTTCCTCACAAATCACTTCTGCTTCTGCGAGTGCTGCCTGAAACTCTTCTGATTCTGGAGATAGTGCATCTGTCTTGGCTTTCCCTTTCCGCAGCGTTTCCATTGCCATGCCTTCAGGGTTGCCGCCGAGGAGAATGTCTACACCCCGACCTGCCATATTCGTTGCAATGGTCACAGCACCCGGTGCCCCTGCTTGTGCGATAATATCGGCTTCGCGCGCGTGCTCCTTGGCATTGAGAACCTGATGTCGGATTTTTTTGTGTTTAGTTCTGAGAATTTTGCTCAATTTCTCAGAATGCTCAATCGAAATAGTACCGACGAGCACTGGACGCCCCTTCTCGTGTTGTTCGACAATATCTTGCAAGACGGCATTATATTTTCCTTCCTCGCTACTGTAAATCTGGTCGGGATTGTCGATTCGGATCATCGGCTCATTGGTCGGAATAACGGCGACTTCTAAACCGTAGATCTGTGCGAATTCGTTCGCTTCAGTAGCGGCGGTACCTGTCATACCTGCAAGTTTACCGTACATGCGGAAATAGTTTTGGTAGGTAATCTTGGCACCCGTTTCGCTTTCTTCTACGACTTTAACGCGTTCCTTCGCTTCGATTGCTTGGTGGAGTCCTTCACTGAGCCGCCTACCGATCTGTTTACGCCCTGTGAATTCGTCAACGAGGAGGACTTCGCCGTTTTCGACGAGGTAATCGACATCACAGTGATAGAGGTAGTGGGCGGCGAGTGCTTGATTGACGTGATGCACCATGGCGATGTTGGTATGTTCGTAGAGGTTCCCTACGCCGAGACGACGCTCGACTTCCTCAACACCCTCTTCAGTCAGCGTTGCGCTGCCTCGCGATTTACCCTGTTGGTCGATTTGGAAGTGTTCACCCTCTCGGAGTTGTGCGACGACGCTGTTGACTTGCCTATAAAGTTCTGGCGGTTTACCGGACGGTTCTGAAATGATGAGCGGCGTGCGGGATTCATCAATGAGGATGCTGTCAACTTCATCAAGGATAGCATAGATATGCCCGCGCTGCATTTTATCTTCGATTGAAAGTGCTTTGTTGTCCCAGAGGTAATCGAATCCGAATTCGCTGTGAACGCCGTAAGTGATGTCTGCCTTGTATCCGAGCCGTTTCTGTTCGCGGGGCATTAAACTGAGCGTCAATCCGACGGAGAGTCCGAGAAAGTTGTAAATTTTGCCCATCCATTCGGCATCACGGCGTGCAAGATAATCATTGACGGTAGCGAGATGTACGCCCTTTCCGCTCAATGCATTTAGATAGACAGCGAGGGTTGAGGTGAGCGTTTTACCTTCACCGGTGCGCATCTCTGCGATACTACCTTGATGAAGTGCGACTCCGCCCATAATTTGGACATCGTAGTGCCGCTGTTGTAGCGTTCGCACCGCTGCTTCACGGACGACAGCAAAGGCATCTGGTAGGAGTTCGTCAAGTGATGCACCGGCTTCGAGGTGTCGGCGAAATTCCGGTGTTTTGGATTGCAGTTGTGCGTCGGAAAGTTTTTTGATTTCAAGTTCGCGCTGGTTAACGGCTTCAACGATGTTGCGAAACTTTTTGACATCGCGATCCTCTTTGCTACCGAAGACTTTGGTTATCACTTTTTGGAACATTTTTTATCTATTGCTCCTGGGCACCTTTCACGTTGTGAAAGGTGATATATTTCTAAGTCATGATTGACTTGGCATTTGAGATTCGTTCGTTCCTATTGATTGCGAGTCGAGCGGTACTAACAAATTCTGTCCATCAATTTTCTTTCGTACTATCGTATAAATTACCGTGTTTCCAGTGGAAGCGATTGAAAATAGGTATGCCACCACCAACCCCACACTCATAAGGAGCGTGATTGTCAGAAAAAAAGCGGTCACGGGAGTCGTAAATGTTGCTATCCCTGTTAGTGTTGATATTTGAACGTCCGTACCCGTGTTAAAGACCCCGAAATTATTGATGTAGGGCAGCATTGCTAACTTTTCGATAGCCCCGCCAAGCCACGCGTTTGCGTAGCCCATGAGTTGCTGCATCGCTTCGGTGTGGAGGAGACGCATCGGGAACATCACGATTGAAAAGCCAGCGAGACAAAAGAGTGCCCAAATAGGTACGAAAATAATCTTGATGAGGAGTAACATCGCCTCATAACACACTAATAGCCAAGGTTTGTTCCAAACGATTGTGAATTGCTGATAGACGATTTCAAATGTATCGGCACCTGTTGTCGCAGCGACGGCTGGCACAAAAAGTAGACTCACACTGAAAACAAGCACTATCAACACCATCAGCAAACCGTAGAAAAACCCGAACGGCATAAACAGCGAAGTGAGCATCAGGAACGGTTTCCCAACGACTGGCAACTTTCCAATTCCGGCGATACCCAGCGGTATTATCACGAGAAATATCCCGATGAGGAGTAAACTGATGAACGCGCCTAAAACGGATTTCCAATGACCCTTGAGGAAAGTTAAGGCATCCTCGACCGTAAAGAAGAAATCCCCACGGAGTTGTTCAATCGTGATTTTGGAAGACACTGTGCTTGCCAAGAAGAAGATGCATGCGAAGCCTACGATTCCTACCCACATTGCGATTTCAGTTGTCGGTGCGAGTTCCGCATCACCGAACGGAGGTACCGGTAGGAGTGCATACTGACTCCAAAAGTCTTGCGCGGCGGTGCCCCCTACAGCGACGAGACTGAGATATACCAAGGTTTCGTAAATGAGATACGCGAGCACGAGTCCGATGAGATGAACTGCAATCTTTCGTCCACTGAATCCGTAGCGGATAACTTGGAAAATATCCCTGAAGTCGAAGTAGCGTTTTTCCATGAAGCGGTTCTTCTGCTTTTTTCGTGTTCTTGTATATTAATGATACGACAATTTGAGGTATTTTGTCAAGTGGTTATTAGTTGGCAGTCGGCGATCAGCGGTCAGCAGTCAGCAAGAGGCAATTAGCGGTCAGTTTTCAGTTGCCACGGATGGAACGACCTTGGCGGTGACGGGTAAGGTTAGCGTTCGTTCGTTGGGAAAATACACGGTAAGGAGTGCGGAAAAGCGTCCCGTGTCTCTCAGGGAACCGAGTTGGACTGTAATAAGGAAGGTGTCTGGCTCTGGGCTGCGTATCATCTTCCATGTGAGCATTTGATGCCCTGATGGTAACAGGCGAATGCCCGATGTATTGAGTGGGGCATTTACAGCGAGTTTGACGATTTTTTGATGCGTCGTTTCGGGGTAGATATTTCCAAACTCACAAATATCAGGAGTAAGCGTCGCAAACCGTTCCGCTGTAGCAACGATTATCAAGTGAACCATTGGGGTTTTGGGGCTGTCAGTGAAGATAGTTGCTGTTGCTGAGGTCTCATCAGCGGGGAGGTGTTCTGGGTTGAGGGCTATCTGGAACGTGCCTTCCGCATTCGGTTGGATTATCTCTGGGGCCGTGATTTCGGCGTAGCTGCACCCCGTGTGAATCCTTTGGATGTGGAGTGGAACTTTACCTATGTTTCGTGCTATCAGCGATCGTGTTACGGGGCCTTCCCATTCCGGGAGCGTTCCGAAGTGAATCTGTTGCTGTGTTAGGATAAGTTCCGCTGGAGAGCCTTGTCGGTTGTTGATGAGGAAGATGATAAGTCCTGAGATTAGCAGTACGGGAATGACGATGGTTGTGAGGATTTTGCGTCTGGACATGGTTTGGTTACATCTATCTTGAAGCTGTGCGATGAATCGCACGACTACAAACGAGATGGGTTGCTGCGGTGAGGCAAGGAATCGCCTCTAATCAAATGGAAAGTTATAATAGCACATTCAGTTTAAGAAAGCAAATTTATTTTTCGTTTTCAAAGAGTGGAAATGTTGAATGTCTGAGTCGCTGATTACACGGATTGCGCGGATTTTTTATTAGTGGTCAGTGGTTGATGATGGGGTGGTTGTTTGAACCGGAATTTGTGGGATTTTAGGATTTTCAAGATTATAGGAATACAGGGTAGGCACAAGACCTACCCCATATCCGTCAATTTTAGAAAAATCGGCGTGTTTCTCGTGCGGAAAAAGGGTTTGAAGTCAAAATGCCTCTTGTATCAACTCAAAAAGGTCAGGTAGAAGTGCCGCTTTAGCCCCGTAGGGGTGACATCTACAATCTTTGACAAAATATTTACACACCCCTTTTGGCTTGATTTTACAAGCCTTATATGCTATTCTAACGAGAGTTTGATACAATGGTTTATTTGATACAATGGTTTATGCAGCGAATAAATAAAATGAACGAAACCCAAAAATCAATTGCTGACTGCTGACAACTGATAAAGGAGATATTTAGTGTTTGAAAAGAGATGCCCTTTGGTGCTGTTGTTACTGTTTTTACTCTTTTATGTTTCTATTGTTCCAACAGCGGAGGCTCTGAAGTATTATCCGACGGATGTGGGTAATACCTGGGTGTTGGAAAATGAGGATGGCACTGAACGGGTTACCTACACCATTAAAGCCTCCGAAGAACGTTTCAACGGTAGAGAGATTGCCCTCTTCAAAAGAACAGCGGAAACGGTAGGCACCGACGATACCACGGGTGAAGTGTACTTTGTGCATTTTGATGACGAGGGCGTAAAACTGCATAAAGTTGTCGCCGAACTCGGTTCCGTATTCGGTACAGCAACAGCCATATTATCACCGCCTGTTGTCTTCCTGCCAGCATCAATGCAACTTGGGGTTTCGTGGGAATTTACATTGGAATCAGAGGTTATACTCACAGGTCCAGTCTCGCTCACCAATGTTTACGAAGTTGTTGCGGTAGAAGACATCGTAACACCCGCAGGGACATTTGAAAACTGCCTTAAAGTTCGGCTTGATTCAAGAACCGTCTCTACTTTATCGGTAAGTCGCTCAACCTCTTACCAATGGTTGGCACCGAACCTTGGGATCGTTAGAATTGAGACCGATCAGGAGATGGTATTTAACCTGGTGAGTTTCAATCTGCTTACGGATACGTCCGCTTATGACGTAACGGGTGACGGGGTTGTCAACATATTAGACCTTGTGTTTGTGGCTTCTCACTTTGGAGATGTGAATAGCGATGCGGATGTGAACGGCGACGGTGTCGTTAACATCTTGGATTTGACGCTCGTTGCGCAGAATTTCAGCAATTGAAGGATTCTTGATGAACAAACTTTACTTCGGTGATAATTTAGAAATCCTGCGGGAGATGGATAAGGAAGAGATTCATAAAAGCCGGGAAACTTGAACATCTTCGCAAAGAAGCCATTGAGGATATTAAAGCGGGGCGGTTCACCGATCTATAAAGTAAGTTTGTCGTCGAAATCAACGCTGCGCGTTCACGAGATAAATTCCGGCTGCCACCAACCCAGTGCCTATCAATATGCCGGGAGTCATCTCGTCCCCTAAAAAGAGATAACTGAATAGGACCCCCGATACGGGCATGAGAAAAGAGAAAACCACCAATTTGCTTGCTTTGTATTTTCTTAGCACCGAGACCAACACCAAAAAGCAGAAACCCGTGACAATCCAGCCTTGGTAGAGCAAGCCTATACTGCTTTCTAACGTCCATTTAATCGGTTTATCCCCCTCAAAAATGAGACTCAGGATGTAAAAGCAGGGGATGTTTAAACCTAACAGCCAGACGAGAAGTCGGTAGGGGTGGATCTCTTGAACGAACACTTTTGTCAGTGTGATACGGAGTGCCAAGGAACACGCAGAGAGGATTACGATCAGGTCGCCGATGAGGTATCCTGTAGAAAGACCTTGCAGATTTGGCATGAGCGAGAGAAAAACACCACCGAAGGCGATGAGAATTCCAACTGTTTTCGTGGCAGAGAGTCGATCGTTTGGGATCCAGAAGTGTCCGAATAGGACTGTGAAAAGCGGATAGAGCGTAAAAAAAATGGTGGCTCGAGCGGCAATTGTCAATTGCGTCCCTACGTTCAAGGTAATTATGTGTAAGGCGTGAAGTGCTGCAAGTATTAGTAGTCGGGACACTTCGTCGAAACGCAATCGCATTGACATCCCGAAGTAGAACCCTATCCCACCAACGACGACGAGCCCTAATATAGAACGGAAAAATGCCATCATTAGCGGTGGAAATCCGTGCAAACCGAGTTTAACAGCGAATGGTCCTCCGCCTATGAGAGAGACAATAAGCAGCATAAGGACAACCGTCTTGCCTGAGGGGTCTTCGTTCCGAAACTCTTTTTCTATCATTTTTTAAACTTACCTTGCGGAGGAATAAAAGCGGTCTGTCGAACGACTGCCTTCCTTATGAACCGCCTACGCCGTCTGAACCGGGTGTTGTCTATCTCACCTTGAGATGCCCCCAAATTAGCGTGAGTCTTATCTCTGGGGAGACGTTTAGTCCTGAAATAGTGAAGGAATCTGCCCATGCGGTGCCGACCCATTCGTTTGCGATATTGATGCCCTCCATGACGAAGCCGATAATTTCGATCTTATTGAAGTTCGCGTCCTGAAATCCTGTACGGAGTTTGCCGTCTACGAACAACACAAAATGCCCTGAATTAAATTTCAGCTCCATCTTTGAGAGGGCATCGGTTTCCCAACGGATGCGCGGCTCTCTGGAGAGTCGAGTTCGGAACGGGTGGCTGCTCCCTTTACCGTTAAAACGCCGAGCTCGGATTTCATCTGGGAAAAACACATAGAAGAACGGGTCTTCATCGGGTGTATCGGGAAAACGGCGTCCGATGCAGAATCCGAAACGCGTCTTGTCGCCACCGAAGTCGTTTATTGTGATTGTGAAGTTTCTGTAGGGGGGTGGGAGTGCTGTGAATTCGTAGAGTTCATATTCTACATCCCAGTCGCGATTCACTTCTGCGTGTAGGAATCCATCGCTTATTTCCCAGATGGCATCGTTTCCAACGACTCGCCACGCTTCGGGGTTCTCGGCGTTGAAATCGTCGTGCCAAGTCTCGGCGAAGGCAGACAGAAGGCAGCTAATGAGTGTATAAAGAAATATGAGGGTTGTTGCGTTTTTGTTTAGCATAGAGTGGTTGTCAGTTATCAGCAGTCAGAAAGAGAGTGCTAATTTATTTTTATGCAGTCGTACCACTGTTGTGTTTTCTTTCCTTTTCGACTCAGGACCCCGGGTTTGCGTTCAACGGGCGGCTCGAAGTCTCTATCTTTCTGTTTCAGGACATTCCAGTCCGGAGGAAACCACGTTCTGAGGGTTTTACAGTTAACTTCGAGGGTTTCGCCTTCCCATCCGCCGATTTTGTAGTACATCGGGCAGACCCATCGTTCTGCGCCGCGGGCATACCGCCGCCAACCGATGACAGAGGCTTGCGCTCGAATAATGTTGCCGTCTCGCCAGTGTCGCTCGACACCACTCCACGGATACCCTGTTGTTCCACTTCCTATACTAATTTCACTCCACCCCAAATCGTCGCGGAGTGTAATATAGGAGAAGTTTGTGCCCCACGGTGTATCGTCTGTACTGAAATACCACCGCTGTCCGCGATACCAGTGGAGTGCCCCTCGAATGCTTGATCGGGAAACCGCTGCACTTTCGATGGTTTCTATGATGTCGAACTGACCCCTATTGTTGTAAGGGTTATGCACACCTTCGCAGAGCGTGAGCGAGTTGATTTCCGGTCCGAACCACTTGCCGTTTGAACCGGGGGTTCTATAGTAGAAACCCGAATTCGCGGGTTGGGCGCGTTCTCCCGGATTCAATCGTGCTCTGGCGTAGGTGCTCCAAAACGCGATGGCGAGCACCACCACGAGTAAGAACGCATCAAAGATTAGATCTAAATTTTTTCGGAACATATTGTTGTTAGTTGTCGGTTGTCGGTTGTCAGTTATGGGTTAAGAGGGTTATCTTTGAGATAAAGACTGTTTGTTGAGTGGTAACCTATAACTTTTAGGGTTGTTCCTGTTTTAAACCTGCCCATATAACTGTTAATTTTCGTTTGGGTGAGACTGCGAGACCATCAATTGTAAATGTGTCTACCCACGCGCTGCCTATATTGACATCCTCTGTAACAAATCCTGCGAGGATGAAGGAAATGCTGTCAATGTGGTCAAAGTTTGCGTCCCTGAAATCGAGACGCGATTCGCCGTCGGCATTTAATTGAAACCTGCCGTTTTTGAAGTGGAGCTCCATCTGTTGGAGTGCATCGGTGTTCCAGCGTTGTTCGGGACCGACAAATACACCACCGTTTCTTGCGGCTATCATATCGTTCGTGAAAAAGAGGTAGTAGCCGTATTCCTCTATTTCGGTCACGGGATTTCGGAAATGCTTTGCGAGAGCGATGCCGAATCGAGCGCGCGCTGCACCCACGGTTTCAAGCGTGATTGTAAAATCGTTATAAGGCCCCGGATAGGCGATGAATTGGTAGCGTTCAAATATAGTGCTCCATCGGTTTTGTGCCTGAATTTCCGCTCTTAAGAATCCATCCTCGACCCTCCAGATGGAATCATCTCCTACGTGCTGCCAGTCATGCGCTGCTTCTTGTTCAAAGGGGTCTTCCCAAAAAGCGGCGTTCGTGTTTCCTTGTAAAAGGAGCATCGCGTAGATGATGATGAATGCTTCTAAAGCGTACGCGGTGTTTTTCATAGGTTCAACGGGGCGAGGTTAGAAATCTCCCCAGCGGATTATGATCGGGTTATTTCAAGGGTATACAGTCATACCAATTATCCGTCCGTTTTTCACGACGACTGATCTGATTAGATTTTCCACGAAATACGGGATCTGTAAAGTGACCTTCAAAGTGGCTGAGGACCTTCAAACTCATTCGTCCGCTCCCCGTCGCACAGATGTAGTCCAACGTTCCGGTTTTGACGTATTTCGGCGCGAGATACTTCTTGCCAGCGTGCTCGTAGGGGTAATAGCCGATTATCTCTGATTTGGATTTGACAAATTCTCCATCGCGCCAGTGTTCCTCGAATCCAATCCAAGGAAATCCGGTAGTGCTGTTCCCGGAGTCAATGTCTGTCCAGCCGATCTCGGATCCGAGGGTAATGTGGACAGTGTCTGTGCCCCACGGTGTATCGGCAGTCGCGAAACGCCACTCCTGTTTCCGATACCACCACACTCTACCGGGTCTTGAGGAGGGCCAGACTTGGGCTTCTTCTCTGGTGTAGATGATGTCAAAAAATCCTGCGTCATTAAACGGATGCGGTGTCATAGGACAAAGCACTCGACTGTCGATTTCCGGTCCGAACCAACGATTTTCGTCTTCGGACGCTATCAATTTGCCCGGTCTTCGGTAGTAGGCACCCGCTGCCGCAGGGGTGGCAATCTCCTGAAGAATGATTATCTCGCCGTCTGTAAGTCTGCCGTGCAAGCCGGCGTTCGCGGGGAGAAGGAGAAATTGGATGGCGATGATTGCCGTTAGTACACGTGTGAAGAGGTATTTATATGTCATAGATAGATGTATTGTTGTCTGTTGTTGGCGAACGAAAAACCCGCGGCGAGAAAAAAGCGCGTGTGGCTTTTCTAAAGACCCTACTACTTTGCAAAGGAAGTGCCATCTCGTTTGCCTATGTAGATGCGGTATACGGTGTCAGCGACAGGGATCTCAACCTGCTTGTGAATGCGTGTTCGCTGATAACGTTCTGTTTCCGCTTCAAACACGGCGTTGACAGCACGGATGTGAAGTTGATAGCGCGCCTTTGTAAGGTTGGAAAATTTAAATTTACCGTGCACATCTGTTTCCACTTCAAACCGATCCAGTGTCAACGACATGTCAGAGGTGTGCAATTCCCAAGGATACCATGAACGCGAGACAATAGCATTGCTGACGGGTTCACCTGTATCTGCCCAGAAGACTCGGCCTTGTAACGTCGTCGTGGGTTGATCGGCTACAACACGTACCTCTTCAGGATTTGCCGACGCTTTCACCTCAATTCGGGTTGCCGAAATGCCGTCTCCAACGATATAAAGAATGTATTTTTCCGCAAAAAGCCCGTCAATGACAAAAGCAGATTCTGGCACGGGAAAGGGTCTTGATAAAATCGGTTTATACAACACCAACGGATTCAGGCTTGGTTCCATCAAGGCATCTATGGGAAACACTTTCACTGTGTACTGCCCATCAGCGGGAATGTTTCGTGAAAGGATCACACGTCCTTTAATGCTTTCCCCTTTTTTTAGTGGTAGAATTGACGGCATCTTTCCGAGGTCTACGTTCTCGTATACTCTCGAAAAGTACCCCTTTTTGCTGACTTCAAGCGAGAGCAATCGCGGTTCAGTCTCTAAGACCTCCATCTGAAAGTTGCCTGCCTCGTTAGTTTGTGCGGCTGAGAGAAGGACACTATGCCCATGAGGTGTTTCTGCATGTCGGGTCGCGTAGATTCGCGCACCTACTATTGAGTGACTTTTCGCATCGACGACCGTGCCGCGGAGCGTTTTCAATTTCGGCAAATGAACAGAAATCTGTGCCTGTTTTTGTGGATTAATGGATTCTATGAACGCTATGATAAGACTGTTCCGCGAAATTGTCAAGGTGTATTCGATCGGATAGAGTTCAGTAAAATGGAAATTACCTGTGGTATCGGTCTTGATGGCATTTTCAATCGGTGCGGCGGCACGAAAGAAGTCCGCCGACTTGTCGTGCATCTTCAGGTTCACCAGAAGACCAGCGACATTTTTCTCACCAGAGACCTTGCCTCGCAGCAATAGGGTCGGTTTCAAGGCTATCTCCCCTAAATTGTATCTACTTTTTCCGGGTGACATCTCCTGTCGTAAGCGTTTCGCCTGATACTGCGGATGAAGTGCCATGAGTGAGAAGGCGTAGTAGGTTTGATTTTTGTTGGGAATACTCAGCGAAAAATTGCCTTTCGTATCTGTTGCTGTTTTATGTGCGTATTCCTGATCGGGATAAACACGCGCGATTTCTTCAGCAGCGACACGCACGAGAACATCGGGGATAGGGTGTCCGTTTTCGGCATTGATGACTGTGCCGCGGAGGGTGGTACCATCCAGTGTTTGGCAGATACCAACGGAGGTAGAGAGAAAGAACAGCAAAATCAAACGAGCCATATAATTTTGCATAAGAATCACGATTCAGAGACCGTTCCTACGATTGGTTATGCGCAATCAACCATTCGCTTCTACAAGTAGAACAACAGTCGAGATTCAGAAATTCCTTCTGTCAGGGAGATCACATCTACCTGATTTGGTAACAAAAAACAAGCCTCATGGCAACAGAGGCTTGTCTTTTTTTAAAGGAACTGTTTGTGTTTCAGCTTTGAGTGGGATACCCCCGACGAGATTTGAACTCGTGTCGCCGCCGTGAAAGGGCGGTGTCCTTGGCCAGGCTAGACGACGGGGGCTTAAAAATGTGAGCCGTACATTTCAATTCCAGACTGGTTCGATTAAAAAAAAGCACATGAGCCGTACAGGAGTCGAACCTGTGACCACCTGATTAAAAGTCAGATGCTCTACCAGCTGAGCTAACGGCTCAAACTCACGATATATAATAATACCATACTTTAAGGTGGATGTCAAATTAAAATTCAGAAATTTTAGAAAACTCTGGGCTTACGTATATCTATAGTACGACTGACAATATACCCCTGACAGTTGCCAGTTATTAAGAGTCAGCATTCAAAAATTCCTCATACCACAGGTTGACTTACCAAAGAGCCGGTCCGAGCTGCACGATCTGATTTCTATCGGGTCCGACGGAGATAATCGGGATTGGCACGTCAAGATAATCTGCGACGTATGCGACGTAGTCTTTGGTGCGTTGTGGAATGTCCGCCTCAGTGCGTGCTTCGGTTAAGGGGTGTTGCCATCCGGGGAGTGTCTCGTAGACGGGTTCGCATTCTTCCAAGACCTGTAGGCTACTCGGAAAAGTCGTTGTCTGTTCCCCTTTGTAGCGGTATGCGACGCAGACCTGCAGATCCGTGAGAGTATCAAACACATCCAGTTTCGTCAATGCGATAGCGGTTAACCCATTAATTTGTGTTGCATACCGGAGTGCAACGAGATCCAACCAACCGCAACGTCTTGGACGCTGCGTTGTGGCACCGTACTCTTTTCCGATTTCCCGAATTTTCTCATCTAAATCAGGAGGCATCTCTGTAGGAAATGGACCACCACCGACGCGTGTGACATACGCTTTAGAAACGCCGAGTATCTCTTCAATGGCTTTGGGTCCGATACCGAGCCCAGTACAGGCAGCACCCGCAGTGCAGTTAGAAGAAGTGACATAAGGATAGGTGCCGAAATCAATATCGAGCATAGTTCCCTGCGCACCTTCAAAGAGGATCCGTTTCTCGGAAGCGAGTGCCTCGTGCATGAAAGCAACGGTGTCCGTCACATACGGTGCAAGCCGCTGTGCATAACCGTGATAGATTTCGAGAAGGTCGTGTCGTTCGGGTCCACCTATCTGGAGTGCGTCTGCTTTGGCTTCGAGGTTGTAATCCAACTTCTTTTGAAAATAGTCAAATTCAAGGAGGTCCCCGACGCGAATACCGGCATGTCGGTTCATCTTATCAGAGTAAGTGGGACCGATGCCGCGCGAGGTAGTGCCGATTTTGGTAGCACTTCCCATTTGTTCCCACTGCTCAACGGTTTTATGGTACGGCATGATAAGGTGTGCGCGATCGCTGATTTTCAGATTATCGCTGCTAACTTCAATGCCTTGCGCCTGCAATCGATCGATCTCACCGAAGAGCGTCTCCAAATTGATGACGACCCCGTTGCCGATAATATTAACAGTATCGGGTCGAAGGATGCCGGATGGAATCAAGTGGAGAATAAAAGTCTGTTCTCCGAGAACAATAGTATGCCCTGCGTTATCACCGCCTTGATAGCGTGCGACAATATCCGCATCTGCAGCAAAAACATCCGTCAGTTTCCCTTTACTTTCATCGCCCCATTGTGCACCTAAGATGACAATATTTGACATACGAGACCTCTTCCTACTCACACAAACTTGTAGGCGCGGTGCCTACCCGCGCTGGTTTTATAGCCTACGCGTACTTTTGGTATTATCGTAAAATTAATGATTTAACGGTACGCTGTTGCTGGCAGATAAGGAACGCGTGTGAGACATTCCAGAAGGGTTTCCAAAGAGGGTTGAAACCCAACCAGCGAGAAATGAAGACTTGCGTTAAATTTTGTAAATGTGCGAAGAACGCGACAATTCTAACGTTTGGAGAATTGAAAACGTGCCCGTGCACCTTTCTGCCCGTATTTTTTCCGTTCGACCATTCTCGGATCGCGCGTTAAAAATCCAGCCTTTTTCAATGAAGATTTCAAGGATTCGTCCGCTTTTACGAGGGCGCGTGCGAGTCCGTGCGAAATTGCACCAGACTGCCCAGTCTTTCCACCGCCCTTCACATTGACGTGGACAGCATATTCACCGACCTTCTCAACATGTTCAATAGGACGCTGCGCTGACTGCCAATGGTCTGCACGCTCAAAGTACTCCTGAATCGGTTTTTTGTTAACAGTAACCCCGGCTTCACCGCCCGGAATAATTCGGACACGTGCGACTGAGGTTTTACGTCTGCCGGTTCCCCAAAATTGTTCAATAGCCATACTGTTCGTACTCTCCATAGTTGTAAAAGCCCGTTTTGTGAGAGCTCCTCAACTTCGCTTAAAACGTTAAGACTTCCGGTTCCTGTGCTTGGTGCGGATGTGTCGGTCCGGTGTAAACCCTGAGTCCTTTCATGAGCTGCCGACCGAGGTGATTCTTGGGTAGCATTCCCCTAACGGCATTTGTGATAACCACCTCTGGTTTCCGGTTCATCTGTTCTTCAAAGGTTCGATATTTGTCACCACCGGGGTAACCACTATGTCTAAAATAGGTTTTCTGTTCTCTCTTATTACCTGTAATAGCAACCTTTTCCGCATTCACAACAGCAACGCGAAAACCTAAATCGGCATGCGGTGTGTACCGCGGATCATTTTTTCCACGCAGCACGTGTGCGATGCGGGATGCTAAACGTCCGAGTATCTGCCCTTCGGCATCCACCACATACCATCTAATGTCTTTTTCCGTTTTCGGAAAATAGGTTTTCGTTTTCTTTACCATGGTTTCCTATTCCTTCAACCGAATTTAGTCCGTTCGCTGTTAAATCCGGTTTTAATTTACGCTGCTTGTAGTTTGTTGTTCGGGTGTGTCTTTCTCAGTCAGAAAAACATTTTCTCAATTGCGAACACAACCGCATAATATTATACTATGAAAATGAGCGTTTGTCAAATTTTTTACAATTCTTCATGGGCGTATACGGTTATTATCGTAACGCAAGTTACTATCTATTTGTAGACATAGCACCCGCTGCGGTGAAGAAAGGTGATGAAAAGGATTCCGCAAACGCGCGGAATTCCTTAATAGAGCAAGTTGGGTTAAGTGAAAGCGTGTTAATAATCATGTAGACGCATAAGATTTTAGAAATGTGAATCATATTTTAACAAATCTTGAAATGAGTAAGTCAAATTAATCGAAGAACGCACAATTTACTTGAAAAAACGCGTGATGCTGCTTTGCACATTCCCCGCATTTTGTGTTATACTATATACCATAAAAAAATATAGGCAAACCGAAAATAAGATATAGGAATTAACATAATGCGCATTATTCTCTACACAGGTAAAGGAGGGGTCGGCAAAACAACGGTTGCCGCTGCTACGGGTATCAAACTCGCTGAACTCGGCTACAAAACTATTGTAATTTCGCTTGATGCAGCACATTCGCTCCGAGATGCTTTTGATAACCACGAGAAGTTGGTGCGCCAGAGTGAAGAGAAACAGATCCGAATCAAAGACAATCTCTGGATACAGGAAATTAACGTTCAAGAAGCAATTGTTGAGTACTGGAACGATGTGTACGGTTATATCCGCTCGTTGCTTAATCGTTCTGGATTGGATAGCCTCGTGGCGGAGGAAATAGCGGTGTTTCCGGGCATGGAGGAGATTTGCGCACTTCTCTACATCAACCAATATGTCCGAGACAAAAGTTATGATGTGATTATCCTTGATTGTGCCCCGACGGGCGAGTCGCTCCGGTTTGTCAGTATCCCCACGACGCTGGAGTGGTACATGAGCCATATTTTCAAATTAGAGCGCAACCTCGCACGAGTTGCGGGACGGGTCATCGAACAAGTGAGTTCTGTTCCGATTCCACGCGATAATTACTTTCAGAATATCCAAGATTTATTCGATAAGTTGGAAGGGATTGACAACATCCTAACAGATCCAGAAATCACGACGGTGCGGTTAGTCACAAATCCGGAAAAGATTGTTATCAAAGAGACGCAACGGGCGTTTATGTATTTTTGCCTTTACGGGTTGTGTATTGATGCAGTAATTATCAATCGTATCTTCCCAGAGGGCGTTGATGCAGCATACTTTGAAGCATGGAAACAGGCACAACAGCACTATATTAAAGACGCAATGGACTACTTCTCGGACGTGCCGATTTGGAAGGTAAACCTTTTCGCTGAAGAAATTGTAGGAGAACAAGGGTTGCGCCGATTGGCGGATGTCCTCTATTCCGAGCTTAACCCAGCGGATCGGTTTTCTAATGAACGCCCATATCAATTCCAAAAAACGGAGGACACCTATCAGTTGTCCATCCGCCTCCCGTTTCTAAGCAAAGAAGAGGTTGGATTGACAAAACACGGCGATGAATTAATTGTGACTGTGGGGGGTTTCAAGCAACATGTTGCATTGCCGCGAACCCTCTCAAATAAAAAAACGGCCGGTGCAAAGCTCACCGACGATCTTCTCGTCATTAAGTTTGAAGGGGAAAATTGAACCCGAGAGGCATGAAAAACAAGACAGACAACGCGGTTTTTGCTGTAACAGGGACAACGTTTTTAACGTTCTTAACAGCAAACCACATTGGAACTATATGGATTCTTTATCCAAATGTGCTGATTGCAGTCTTTTTGTTCGTTTATTGTATTCGGCAGATTGATGAAGATACCTCACTCCTCTCAAACAGTACTATTTTTGGGATCGCGACGACGCTAACGTATGTGCCGCTGGACTGGTTGTTCTCGCGAAAGGCACGCTTAATTTTCTATCTTCGTTCGGACTTTCTGGCGAATGTGACGACACCGATCGGAATAATCCTGAACTGGATGGTGTTCGCGACGCTGGCAGCATACTGTTATCAACGACTTGCGATGATTTTCCGAACCCGTTTTGCGTCTGAATCTGACAGCCCGAGAATTGGTTCTACGGGAACTGCAATGTTGGCGGCAGGTGTTACCGGCATTGGTGCAGCAGTCGGAAGTAACATAATTTACGCCTTTGGGGAATCGCATCTGTGGCTGTGGAATGCAACACAAGTGGATCGGATACCACAGATTGCATCTGTACCGCTTTTTGTACCGATCTCTTTCCTTGTTACTTTTCTGTTGTGCCCTTACTTTTTCGGTGTCGCTGGCGGTTTTCCGAGAGAGCAACACGTCGGTGTGGCAGGGATACGGTGCGGTATTTTTATGGGAGCCCTGCAGTTCTTTAGTTTTCTTCTATTTTATCTCTGGAAATAGGTAGTGATTAACGAGGAGGTTGGTTCATTGAGAATAAAAACCATAAATTGTAGGAAAGGAAAATCGTAGACATGCGTATTCGTTCAACAACGATTTTAGCCGTTCGTCGTGACGGTGAAGTGGCTATCGGTGGTGATGGTCAAGTTACTTTAGGAGATACGGCGATTAAGCATGGGGCGCGTAAAGTACGTAAAATTCATAACGACCAGGTACTAATCGGTTTCGCGGGCTCGGCATCGGATGCGATTACGCTCTACGAGAATTTAGAGAAGAAACTGGAGCAGTATCGCGGGAATCTTCAGAAATCTGCGGTGGAACTTGCGCGGGAATGGCGTAGTGATCGGGTACTAAGACAAGTGGAAGCTCTATTGATTGCCGCGGATGCCAGTGATAGTTATCTCATTTCTGGGAGTGGCGACGTAATTGCCCCAGATGACGATGTTCTGGCAATCGGTTCCGGCGGGTCTATTGCTTTAGCAGCAGCGAAAGCACTGCTTAAATACGCCGACCTGACCGCAAAAGAGATTATTACAGAAGCACTCCAACTTACGAGTGAAATCTGTATTTACACGAATGCTAAAATTGAAGTGGACACAATAGAAACTTAACGCGTTTAATGCGGTGCTATCTGAGCGGCATCGCATTAATTATGGATGACCATCTCATAATAAACAACTGTAGGGAAGGATACCGGGCTTTGTTCAGACAAAACGGTTATGGGATGTATAGGTAGGATTGCTAATTTTACGGAGGTTTACCTTTGGAAAAACCGAAAGCAATGCGCGAGGAGAATACCTTGGCAGCTGCGCTCACGCCTCGGCAGATTGTTGAGGAATTAGATAAGTATATTGTCGGGCAGTTTGAGGCGAAACGTTGTGTCGCTATTGCCCTTCGCAACCGTGCGCGGCGACAGATGTTAGCAGAAGATATGCAGGACGAAGTGTCGCCGAAAAATATCATTATGATAGGTTCAACGGGCGTAGGAAAAACTGAAATCGCCCGTAGACTTGCACGCCTCGTTGATGCCCCCTTTATCAAAGTAGAGGCATCAAAGTATACTGAAATCGGTTACGTCGGTCGAGATGTTGAATCTATGATTCGCGATCTCACTGAAACGGCTATTAGCCGTGTTAAAGCCGAACAAACAGAAGCCGTTGAGGAAAAAGCACAGGAATCCACTGAAGAGCGATTGCTTGATTGCATCTTTCCGATACCGCGATCACTTCAGCGACGGCCCCGTTTGCCAGATGAGGACGCGCTTGTCGAACCGGAGGAAGAGGATGATGACGGTGTCCTGGAACTTCCGTTCGACCTGGGTCCCAACGTGGAAGCTGAAGTCGAAGAAGCCAGAGAGCAGGAGCGCGAGCGCTATCTCAAAACCCGTGAGAAATTTAGAGATTGGTTACGGGAAGGCAGACTTGAGGATAAACCTGTTGAAATTAACGTCAAACATCAGAGCATGCCCTTTGTAGAAATCTTCTCGCCCGGTGGTATTGAGGAGATGGACATCAATTTCAAGGATATGTTCAATAACATCCTACCCAATCAGACCAAGAAACGCCGAGTGCCAGTGTCCGAAGCACGGACTATCCTGATGCAGGAGGAATCCGAAAAACTCATTGATATGGACGCTGTCATTAGTGAAGCGATTCAGCGGGTTGAAAACTCCGGCATCGTTTTCTTGGACGAGATTGACAAAATCGCAGGCAGGGAATCTCGGCATGGACCTGATATCTCGCGTGAAGGTGTGCAACGGGATATTCTCCCAATTATCGAAGGTAGCACGGTGACCTCAAAATACGGTCCGGTACGTACGCACCACATTCTGTTCATCGCCGCTGGGGCGTTCCATGTCTCAAGTCCGTCTGATCTCATTCCAGAGCTACAAGGTAGGTTTCCGATCCGAGTAGAACTGAAAAGTCTGAATAAGGATGACTTTAAATCGATTTTGACGGAACCGAAAAACGCGTTAGTCAAACAGTACGCTGCGCTACTGAGTACTGAAGGTATTGAGGCAACTATTACTGAAGACGCAATTGATGAAATCGCTGCGCTTGCTTTCCAAGTGAATGAGTCGGTTGAGGATATCGGGGCCCGCCGCCTACACACCATCATGGAAAAACTTTTTGAGAACCTCTTTTTTGATGCACCTAACATTGAAAAGAAGCATATCACTATTGATGCTGACTACGTCCAGTCGGAGTTGTCTGAAATTGTCAAAGATCAGGATCTGAGCAGGTATATCCTTTAATAGCCATCAGTCTTCAGTTGTCAGTTATCAGTTAAAAGAGGGTGTTGTTAAACGAATATCTCTTAACCGAAAACTGAAAGGGTTTTCGTAGAAAACCCGTACTGACACCCGATGACTATTAAATCGTGAAACACTACCGAATTTTTATCTCTCTATTCGTTTGTGTCCTATTTCTACCGAGCAGTTTCGCGCAAGATGTAACGCAATGGCGCGTGCTTGAAGGCGACGAAACCCGTCTCGGGTCAACGAAAATAAACGCTATAACCTTTTCCCCTGATGGTACACGCCTCGCTGCTGCAAGTGTAGAGGGTATTACTGTATATGATACCTATACCGGTAGTGCGCTCATAAGTTTACCTTCATTAATGGGGCATGTAACGGCATTGGCGTTCTCACCCGACAACCGAATCGTTGCAAGCGCGACTGAAGATGCTACCGTCCACCTCTGGAACACAAACACCGGTGAAAACACAATAGACTTTACAAGCCATATCGATCCCGTTGTAGCGTTAGCGTTCTCACCCGATGGCAGAACGCTCGCCAGCGGGAGTTTCAGAGAGATTCGTTTGTGGGATTTGACTGTGGGACAGATTACCCGCACCACAGTCCTACGCGGACACCGGGATATGGTTACCACGTTAGCATTCTCACCCGATGGCAGAACGCTGGCAAGTGCGAGCTTTTATGGCACAATCTTGTTATGGGATGTGGAAACTGCGCAACGCCGACATAGCCTCTCTGCACATACGGGTTCAATTCTAGCACTCGCATTCTCGGCGGATAGCCAAACTTTGGCGAGCGGCGGATATTGGAACGCCGATGCCGAGAGTACAATTCATGTGTGGAATATACACACCGGTCAACTCTTGGTAACCTTTGAGAATCACACTGCCCCTATTTTTGCTTTAACATTTGTACCGGATGCCCGCGGCGTTTATAGCGGAACGCTTGCAAGCGCGGGGTGGGATGACATAATCCGTATATGGGATCCACACGCTGGACAATTACAAGCGATTTTTGAAGAGAATACCGCTCCTATCATTGCCTTGGCGTTCCTACCGGATGCTCACGATAGTAGCGGGACGCTTGCCAATGTCAGTCTTGACGGCACAATCCAACTGAGGTCTTTGACCGCTGCGCTTTCTCAGATTCCGTGGGATGTCAACGCTGATGGTATCGTCAATATCTTGGATCTCACCTTTATTGCCTCACGTTTCGGACAGGATTCACCAGATCTTAACGGGGACGGTGTTGTCAACGTTTTAGATTTGATGCTCGTTGCACAATATATCGGGCAATAGGAATTATTCCTACAACAGGAGGCTGCTGATGTATTGCCGAATTAAATTCTTAAAATTTATCAAATTCCGTTGGCGAACGGAAGAGAAGTCCTGCTTTTATTATGGCTTGGTGTTGCTTTTAACTGCAACCCTGTTTGTGCCAGGCATCCATGCTCAAGATTATACCCGATTGCAGTTACCTGAAGGTGCCAAAGCCCGCCTTGGGAAGGGGTATATAAACGATATAAGGTTTTCGCCTGATGGGAACTTAGTTGCAGTTGCGGGTTCTATCGGGGTTTGGCTCTATGATGCGCACACCGGTTCAGAGGTTAATCTACTCACCGGACATACACAATCTATTTTGAGTGTGGTGTTCTCGCCAGATAGCAGAACCCTCGCCACTGGAAGTGTGGATACGACAATCCGTTTGTGGGACGTAGAAACCGGGCAGCAGGAAATTTCCCTCACACAGCATACGCATGGCATCTGGGCGGTGGCATTCTCGCCCGATGGAAAAACGCTTGCCAGTAGCAGCCACGGATCCGTTCGCTTGTGGGATGTAGAAACCGGGCAACACAAGGCTCGCCTAAAAGCGTATACGGGCAGAGCCAGGGCACTCACATTTTCCCCGGATGGTAGAATCCTTGCCAATGGTGGACAAAAGTTGCCCCTTACAAGCAACAATTATCTGGTTCAGTTATGGGATGTCACCACCCACCAACACCTCGCGACACTTGAAGGACACACGTCTGAGATTGAAGCGGTTGCGTTTTCCCCGGATGGAAAAACACTCGTCAGTGCAAGTTGGGACCGCACCATTCGTTTGTGGGATGTAAGCGCTAAAAGCCAGGTGTCAACTTTCATGGGGGAACCGAATTGGCTCACATCGGTTGCGTTTTCGCCCGATGGTAACGCCCTCATCAGTGGCAGTCGGCGCGGTGAGGTCAGCTTATGGGACGCGGGGACTGGACAACGTATCCGGCCACTCAGTACGCATCCAGCTGAAGTCGCTGATGTCGTGTTTTCGGCGGATGGCACAACCTTTGCGAGTGCAAGTCGGGACGGAACAATTCGGTTCTCGGATGCCAGCGGCGAACAACTCCAAGAAACCATGTTAAAGGGGCATACGGATGGAATCACTGCAATGGCACTCTCTCCGGACGGTCGGACGCTTGCAAGTGGAACTTACGGGCGCAGACTTGCCAGTGGAAGTTGGGAAGCTCCGCTTTTGTTGTGGAATACAGATACGCAACGACTGGAGACGGTGTTAAAAGGGCATACAAGGCAGGTTAATGCGTTAGCATTCTCCCCGCAGGGTGGAACCCTTGTTAGTGTGGGTGATGATAAGACAATCCGGTTGTGGAATACGTATATTGAGCAATCGTCGCTCGTTGTTGATCCGCAGCCGCGCGCAATCCTCACAGCGGACACGAACGGATTTGGCACGGTTGCATTCTCCCCGGATGGCAGCCTCCTCGCCAGTGGTGGCAGAACAGATCCGATTCGCTTGTGGGATGCTCACACGGGCGAACAACATGCTATCTTTGAAAAATCTTCGGAACCCATCTATTCTTTGATGTTTTCACCGGATGGCAGCATCCTCGCCAGTGGCGGTTGGGATGGCACGGTTCAGTTGTGGAATGCAGAAACCGGAGAGCTGGAAACTACGCTTGAGGAGGTCTATAATCGTTCATGGCCGACGGGAACATCTGTGAAATTCTCGCCAGATGGAAACGTTCTTGCAAGTTCAGGCTCCTACGGGATTAGATTGTGGGATCCAAAAACTGGTAGTAGGCTCTTCACGCTCTGGGGTGGGCATACGGACGATGTTTATTCCCTGGCGTTTTCCCCGAACAGTAAGACGCTCGCGAGCGGCGGCAAGGACAATACAGTTGTTCTCTGGGATGTGGCTACTGGTCGCTACCGGAACGCTCTTGAAGGCCATACGAACGGCGTTAGTGCTTTAGCATTTACGCCCGATGGCGGAACACTTATGAGTGCGAGTTGGGATGGGACGGTGCTTCTGTGGGATCTCATGCATGCCGAGCCAGATTCCGCGTTAGTGTCGATTTCACAAACACCCTGGGATGTTAACCACGATGGCATCGTCAATGTCCAAGACTTGACGTTGGTTGCGTCTAATATCGGAGGGCGTTCGCCGGATGTCAACGGTGATAGTGTCGTGAATATCTTGGATTTGACGCTTGTTGCCTCCCATTTGGATCCAAAACCTGCTGATGTCAACGGCGATGGCGTTGTGAATATCTTGGATTTGATGTCTGTAGCGAACCATCTTCCTGAGGAGGTAGAATAGAAAATGCAAAAGACAAAAATTCTCTTTTTTATTATTTCTCTGCTATTCATTTCTGTTCTGTTTTTGCCCGAAGGTTTCACCCAAGATGCCACAGGCTGGCGTTTACCCGAAAGGGCTCGTAAGCGGCTCAGCAAAGGCAGTTCGGCTGATGTCCAGTTCTCACCGGATGGGACCCAAATCGCTGTGGCGAGTTCCATAGGCATTTGGCTTTATGATGCGCAGACGTATCAAGAGATCGATCTGCTCACCGACCATACGCGCGGTATCCAGTCGTGCGCGTATTCGCCCAATGGAACGATACTTGTGGGTGGCGGCGCGGACGGTACGCTTCTCCTGTGGGATGTCGCGACCGGACACTTACGCGCGACACTCAAAGGACATGAGCGACCGATCGTAACGCTTGCATTTTCTTCCGATGGCAGCACACTTGCCAGTGGCGCGGATTACGAGAACACCGTTCAGTTGTGGGATGTCGCTACTACCCAACATCGTGCGACCTTTACGGGACACACGGAGGGCCTTAGAGTCGTGAGGTTTTCACCGGATGGTGAAACGCTTGCGAGTGGAAGTCGGGATGGCACGGTTCGGTTGTGGGATGTTAATACTGGTGAACACGATATTATACTCAGAACATCCCGAGTATGGACTTTGGCGTTCTCACCAGATGGTGCGACCCTCGTTAGTGGGGACAGTGCCAATACAATTCACTTGTGGGATATGGAGCGGAACGAGCTGCGCGAGCGTCTTACAGGTCATACACATCTTGTTTCTTCCGTTGCGTTTTCGCCGGATGGCGCACTTCTTGTCAGCGCGGCGGGAAACGGCACAATTCGCTTTTGGGATGCAGACACTGGACAACAGCGGGAGCCCTTCACAGCACACGCGTGGCACATCTATTCTCTGGCTTTTTCAGCGGATGGTAGAACGCTTGCAAGCGCGGGTGATGACAAGGTACGGTTGTGGAATATCGACCCTCAAGGCGTGCCAGTTGGTATCCAACCGAAGGCTACTTTCCATGTACACCCAACGGTTGTTACGGCACTCGCCTTCTCTCCAGGAGGCAGTACGCTTTTGAGCGGGCACGGGGATGGTGTTCTTCACCTATGGAATGCAGAAACAGCACAAGAACAGGAATCCGTCTTTACCGGACATAACCGTTGGATTCGGGCGGCAGCGTTTTTACCGGATGGCATAGCTTATATCAATAGGGCAAGTTCTGAAGGCACGGTTCATCTCTGGCATGCAACTGGTGAAAGACAGGTACTCTTCACGTTGCCAGACTTCTTCGGCACAGCAGCGTTCTCTCCAGATGGTAGAACCCTTGCGAGTGTACATGGAAACGATACAATTCTTCTATGGGATTTAGCAACCGGGGAACGCCGCGCGACACTTGACGGACATATACACTGGATTTTTGAGTTGGCATTCTCTCCGGACGGTAAAACGTTGGCAAGTGGCGGTGGAGACAAGGCAGTTCTCTTGTGGGATGTCGATGCTGGGGAACACCGCGCTACGCTTGGCAAACAGGAATCGGCTGGCGGACGTAGGGATGATGTCTTTGGGTTGGCATTCTCGCCGGATAGTAAGACCTTGGCAAGTAGTGGTGTTTACGGACCGATTCAGTTATGGGATGTAGATACACTGCAACGGCTTTCAACGCTCAGAGGACATACAGGTGAGGTGAATGCCTTAGCCTTCTCACCGGAGGGTGGGACGTTCGCGAGTGGGAGTTGGGACGGCACGATTCTTCTGTGGGATGCAGCTACCTTTCGGACGCAGGAGCCTCAAGAGTCACCTATTGCTATCCTCAAAGGGCATACAAAAGAGGTCACACAGTTAACGTTCTCACCCGATAGCCAGACGCTTGCGAGTGGAAGTTGGGATGGCACGATTCTCCTGTGGGAGCTTGCATCGCAACCATCACAGGTTCCATGGGATGCTAACGGCGATGGGGTCGTCAACGCCTCAGATTTATCGTTCATTGCCGAGCGTTTCGATCAGCGTAAGCGTGAGACTGCTGATGTAAATGTTGACGGTGTCGTCAATATTTTGGATCTGACGTTTGTTGCCTCGCGTTTTGGACAGAGTTCACCAGACCTCAACCAGGACGGCATCGTCAACGTTTTGGATTTAACCCTTATTGCGAATCGTATTGCGGAGTGAAAGTGACGAGTGGAGATAGCAAACAGTGAAAAACAGATGAATTCTGGTGATTAGCTTCTGTCCTACCTTCCTATAATACCTGTTTTAGACAACTCACCTTACAATGATCCCTTGTGATTAATAACGTTGCGTAAAAGTGCCGTTATTCAGCCGAGGATAGCCATCAGCCATCAGCCGGTCAGCAGTCAGTAAGATAGCGAGCATGAAGAACATCGTTTTGCTTGGGTGTTTCTTAAGCAAAACACTCACTCGTACTCCTACAAAAAGTCGGTCCCTTTCTGTTAGTAATCAGTTGTCAAAAATCGTCGGGAATCGGAGTTCCCTCCTACCGTTGGTTATCAGTTATAAAAAAATAGGACTTACACAATTTCTCCATGAAACGCTACTTATTGTGTCATTGGCGAGGTTAGGAGGGACTGAAAAGGAAAATCAAACATCTATGAAATCCAATAATTTATTCTAAAACTAAATGCCACTGGGTGTGAAGGATTTGCAACTTGACATAATCCCTGTTTTGTGGTAGAATGGCAGTGTCAAATTGGATAGAGAAAAGAAGGAGAGATTGATGAAATTATTGCAAAACTGCGCGTTTCTATTGACGTTGCTTGTTCTCGTTTCACCCGTATTCGCTGAAGAACACGCCGTTGAGGAAACCGCGCCGCCTGTAAAAAAATATGTTGCGTTCACACTAAACGGTACCTACACCGATACCAAAACGGTCAGTACCTTCGGTACCTCCTCGACGAAGACGCTACGGGGGCTTTTTAAAAAATTAGATACGCTCAAAACAGATGACGAAATTGCCGGGATTATCTTCAAAATAGATGGTGTCAGCGTGGGATGGGCAACCCTTCAAGAAATTCGCAATAAACTTAAGGAATTCCGAGAAACTGACAAAGAAACGATCGGGTATCTGGAAAGTGGCGGCAATGCCGAATATTTCCTTGCTGCTGCGATGGATCGCCTTGTCCTGATGCCTACTGGAAATCTCAATTTAACGGGCTTACGTGCCGAAGTCCTCTTCTATAAAGGGTTGCTGGACAAATTGGACATCCAAGCCGATATGCTGGCAATGGGAAAATATAAATCCGGTGTTGAACCCTACATGCGTGACGGGATGTCCGATGCGTTTCGTGAGTCGATAACTGCGGTGTTAGATGATTTGTACGCCCAATTACTGGGATATATCGCTGAAAGCCGAGACGGTATCACCGCAGAAGGGGCATCGAATTTGGTGGACCGCGGTCCGTTCACGGCGGAAGAAGCACTGCAGGAGAAATTGGTCGATACGTTGCAATACTACGACGAACTCGTGGAGGCTCTGAAAGCAGCGTCCACAGATGAGGATGTTCAGGTCGTCAAGCCAGATTTCGAGCGCAAGCGGAAAGTACCCGATATGAATAGTTTCGCTGGGCTTATGCAGTTGCTCAGTATGTTAAATCCACCGCAGCGCGCTCGGACTGCCACGGCAGAAAATCAGATCGCACTTATCTATGCAAGTGGTCCCATTTTACCAGATGTTGATATGTTCTTTCCGGCAACGTCAGTAATTACGCCGAGAACGTTAAAGGAAGCGTTTGAGAAAGCGCGTACTGACGATTCCGTTCGGGCAGTTGTCTTACGTGTCGATAGCCCTGGCGGTTCTGCACTCGCCTCCGATCTGATTTGGCGGGAGGTAATGCTCACACAAAGCGAGAAACCCGTTGTCGTTTCCATGGGAAATGTTGCCGCTTCCGGTGGTTACTATATCGCGATGGCAGCGCGGACAATCGTCGCACATCCTAACACGCTAACAGGTTCAATCGGTGTGTTCGGTGGTAAACTGAACATGAAGGGGTTCTATAACAAAGTCGGTTTGAGAAAAGAAATCATCACACACGGACAGAACGCTACGCTCTATTCGGACTACGGCGGTTTTACACTGACCGAGCGGGAACGCGTCGAGAAGATGATGAAAACCATCTATAAGGATTTTGTTAGCAAGGCGGCAGCAGGTAGAAGCAAATCCTTTGACGAAGTCGATGAGATCGCGCAAGGGCGTGTCTGGACAGGTAAACAAGCGAAAGCACTCGGACTCGTTGATGAACTCGGGGGACTTGATACTGCCTTGTCTATCGCTAAAAAGCAGGCGGGTTTTGCCGAGGATGACGATGTGAACCTTATCGTGTTACCGAAGCAAAAGCCTTTTCTTGAGCAACTCATGGAACAGATGATCGAAGACATGGAGGGTTCGATTCGGATGCCGCTCGATTTGACTGCAGGTCATCCTATGCTATCTATGTTCGGCGCGCAGTGGCAGCATGTCGTTACGTGGCTGAGTTTGTTTGGCTTTGAAGATGGAATACAGGTCGTAACAATTTTACCTTATGACCTTTTAATTCGGTGAACGAAAGATCCTCGCATTCTTTAGAACAAAGTGGGTAGCCCGTAACATTGTCCTGCAAGCCTCTATAGGCTTGCACGAGGAGGGCGGATAGACGCAAAGGTACATCAATATCCAAACCCGCCTCATCGAACCGCAAGGTAAATTAAAAAAATGAAATCCAACAATGATTTTCACGTTGATTTAACTGACGAACAGATCGCCTTCTTTCAAGAGAATGGATACCTGAGTATTCCGTGCATCACGACAGACGAAGAGGTCGAATGGCTCAAGGGCATTTACGATAAACTTTTCACGGAGCGTACTGGAGAAGTGGAGGGACGCTACTTCGATCTTGCGGGTCCGCGTGCACACAACGGACAGGAAACATTGCCGCAAGTCTTGGGACCTGAAGCACAATTTCCAGAACTTCGTGAGACTGTCTATTTCCGAAACGCACATCGACTCGCAGCGCAATTGCTGAGCGTAGCAGATGAAAACGTCAGCGGCGGTGGACACATGATTTTGAAGCCTGCACACTACGGCAATGAAACGCCGTGGCATCAAGATGAGGCGTACTGGAATCCTGAAGTCTTGCCGCACAGTTTGAGTGTCTGGCTTCCGCTTGATAAGGCGACGGTTGAGAGTGGATGTCTCCAATTTATTCCGAAGTCACATAAAGGAGAGGTGCGTTGGCATCGCCACATTAACAATGATCCGCTCGTACACGGATTGGTAACGGATGATGTTGACGTATCAGAGGCGGTTGCATGCCCGATACCGGCAGGCGGCGCAACGTTCCATCACTGCCGGACGCTGCACTATTCCGCGCCGAACAGCACGCCGGCAATGCGCAGAGCGTATATCCTTGTATTCGGCGGTCCACCGAAGAAATTGGATAAACCGGCACATCGTCCGTGGCAAACAGAGGAGCAGGAGGCACTTGCGGGGTTGAAATCGCTGGCTGCAAATCCCTAACCCCCCACCGAACCGCAAGGTAAAATTGGCGGTCGGTGCTCAGCATGTGCACTCCCTTGGGTATGTAGGTCGTAATGTAATGGAGAGCGGATCTACGGAAAGGAACGTTATTCATCCAACTGACCGCAACGAATCGCAAGGTAAATTAAAAAAATGAAGATCATTTGTACGGGCATCAGTTGTTCGGGTCGTAAAGAGTTGATGGCGAATTTTAAGATACTTTGTATGAAAAGGAAACTGAACATCGGTTTCTTCAACGTCGGCGATGTTATGCATCGTGCTGCGGCAGAGGCTCGTGTCCATTTTACAGACAAGGTGCTCGATTCGGATCCGGCGGTTTTATCGTTAGCACGACGCACGGCTTTCTACGAAATTGCTCGACGCGCCGAAGATTATGAGCATGCCATCATTGGGTTACACGCCTGTTTTCGATGGCGCGGGAGCCTGCTTGAAGGGTTCTCTTTCAAAGATATTGAGATTCTCTTACCGGATCTGTTGATTAACGTCGTTGACAACATCACCGATATATCGGAACGGATGGAAAAAACGCAACAATGGGCAGAGATGGGAAAAGCAGCACTCAATGTCTGGTTGGACGAAGAAGAGTTCCTAACGCGGCAACTTGCACACTTCACAGAGAAGCCGCATTACACCGTCGCAAGGCAACACAATCTTGAGAATTTTTATGAACTCCTCTTTTCGCCGAAGCCGAAATTTTACCTCAGCTATCCGATTACGCTTTTAAGAGATACGCCGAAGGAAATTGAGAAAATCCGCGAGATCGGAGAGAAACTGAGTCGTTCCTTTATTGTGTTCGATCCGCTTACAATCAAGGATATGGAACTCGTTACCTCCACGAAAGATGAGGGAAATGAGCCACCGCGTGTAAGTGAAATGGGTGAGGAAGTGATTGAACAGATTCAAACGCGGACGATCTCACGGGATTACCAATTCGTTCATCAAAGTGATTTCGTGGTTGTCATCTATCCGACGGACAAATTATCACCCGGTGTTCTCAGCGAGATGAATTATGCTTCCCGCCATAACAAACCGGTGTATGCCGTATACCCTGGAACGCGGAGTATTTTCTTTGAGAACTTGTGTGATCGGATTTTTGACACCTTTGAGGAATTAGCAGATTTTCTGACTACAACGTATAAGACGGATGAAAATTAATTTATATGGAGAGGTATACACACATCTGTCTTTTAAGAGGTATTATTATTGAATTTGATCGCTGTCACTATGACTATAATAGGTTCTACAAATGATTGATGCATATTACATGACCAATGAAGCCGACTATCGCGAGATTCTCAAGAGAGGCGCAATTGTTCCAGCGAAAGGTTGGTATGGTAAAAGGCTCTTTCCCGAAGATTTTTTGGCTGGCGATCATAGATACGCGTTTATGTCTGTCAATCATCGCTATGTTACTTTAGACGAGGAAGGCAAAGATAGAAGTTTCGGTCTTATTTTGAATGCCGAGCTGTTGGTTACAGATGGCAATGCGCTTGTAGGTCCCGATCTCTTAAACGAATATCGCACGCTGCTGAATGCGTGTGCGGCGTGTATTGTTCAGCAGAACGCTACACTTAAAAATGTTCAGTTGATTGTTCGTGGCGTTCTTGTGGGTGCTGTCAATGAACCGGGAGTTACTGAAGCAATGCTACTTTTCAAGGAGCGAGTCCCTGAACTTCAGAGTGAACATCGCTGTCAGGGGGAGGCTGCATTGAAACGTTTGCGAGAATCGTCGGAGTCTTTAGAACTACTTGTAAGCACCGCTTCACCCTCAACGGCCACATAAGCCAGTATATGCCGTATACCCTGGAACGCGGAGTATCTTCTTTAAGAATTTGTGTGATCGGATTTTAACACCTTTGAGAAGTTGATGGATGGACATCTCATGACAGATGAGCAAATTTTGGAACTCGGTTTTAAGGCATTAGTTGACAAACTTGGACCTGTTGGAATGGTGCGTTTCATCCATCAGTTTCGAGCTGGTAAAGGTGATTACACGGAAGAGCGGCAGCAATGGGTAGGCATGTCGGATGTTGCAACGCTCGCGAAGCGAATTCAAGAGGTTGAAAACGATTCTGAGTGTGTTGCCAAAACTCTTAAAACTATAATTTAATGAAAATTGGTATCCTCTCACGGGGACCTCAAAACCATTCCACGCGCAGGCTCAGCGAAGCCGCCTTGACTGCAGGACACACCGCAGCAATTTTAGATCCCTTCGGTTTCTATCTTCACATCGGTGGCACTGGTAACCGCATCACTTATGAAGGAAAGCCGGCAGAAGACTTTGATGTTATCGTCCCGCGACTCAGTCGGACGACAGCGCGGTATGGTGAAGAAGTCTTGGCGCATTTTGAATGGGTTGGCACGCCTGTGATCAATCGTGCCAAATCCATCGCCGCTGCCCGCCATAAGTTCCACTCCCTACGCATACTTGCACAGCACGGCTTGCCAGTCCCACCAAGCCTTACCGTCGGTTCCGCCACGTTTTTAGAAAACACCTTATCCGAAATAGGCGATTATCCCTTTATTTTGAAACCATTTTACGGCACACACGGTAAAGGTATGATGTTGGTGGACACATCTACGTCGCTCACTTCAGTTGTGGATGCGCTGTGTGATCTGCATCAAGATTATGTAATCCAGCCTTTCATTGCGGAGGCGAATGGGGTTGATCTCCGTGTACTTGTGGTAGGGGCTGAAGCCGTTGCAGCGATGAAAAGAAGCGCGCCTCCCGGTGAATTTCGAGCGAATATTCACAAAGGCGCGTCTGGAGAAGCGGTCACACTGCCAGACGAATACACCCGTCTCGCCATAGCAGCAGCATCGGCACTCGAATTGGAGATAGCCGGGGTCGATCTGCTCCAAACAAACGAGGGACCCATTGTTCTGGAAGTCAATCCGTCACCAGGCTTTGAGGAATTAGAATCGGTCACAGGAACCGATATCGCGGGTGCGATTATTGAATTTGCAGTGAAATTCGCAAAAAAATTAAAAGGTGTGTAGTCTGAAACAAAGTGAAAGGGTTTGCTTGGAGGTCTTTTCAGAACTACGGATGGGCTATTTAGTTTTCGGTTTTTCCGTCCAATTTTGACCCCCAGGCCCGGTAGATGCGGTTTGGAACCGCACCGGACCTGAAAAAGAAAATTAAAAATTTAAACAATCCGATAATTCAGCTAAAACTAAATGACCTTGAGATTTATGGAAATGGGCAGCAAACCTCCAACTCACCTCACCGAACCGCAAGGAAAAATTAAAAAGAAAAAAATTTTGATGTTCAATCACGAATTTCCACCGATTGGTGGGGGTGGCGGTTGGGTAAGTTATTTCGTAGGCAAGCACTTCGCGGCGGCGGGACATGAAGTCCATCTGATTACCTCTCAGTTTCGTGAGTGTCCAGTAGCGGAGGAAGTGGAAGGTTTTCACGTGCATCGCGTGCGCGCGCTTCGGAAGAACCCTGACGTGTGTGCAGTCCACGAGATGCTAACGTATGCGATCAGTTCGAGTCTCTACGGTTTACGGTTTGCGAAGAAATTTCAACCCGATATCGTTCAGGTCTTTTTTGGTATCCCTGCCGGGGGCGGTGCGTATCTTTTGCGAAAACTTCGCAATGTACCGTATGTCGTGTTTTTAGGTGGGCGTGATGTGCCGAGCCGTAATCCAGATCCGCCGTACTATCGGTGGTTATATCTGCTGTTAAAGCCGATTATCCGATCAATTTGGGGCAACGCATCGGCGGTTGTGGCTTGTAGCGACGGCTTACGCGAACTTGCGCAAGAGACGGATTCAGCTGTGAAGATAAATGTGATTCCCGACGGCTTGGATTTAGGACGTTTTGAACCCGTCCCGCGCGATGCCTGTCCAGAAAAGGTCCGGGTTCTCGCAATTGGAAGACTTATACCCCGCAAAGGTTTTCAATTTCTGATCCGAGCACTGCCAAAAATTGCTGAGACTGCAGCACACAACTTTGAGATTGAAATTGTCGGTGATGGACCCTATCAAGCGGAACTGCTAAGATTGTCAGAAGACCTCGGTGTCGCGTTATATATTAATTTTACGGGTTCGGTGCCGTATTCCGAATTGCCACAAAAATACCGCGATGCCGACATCTTCATTTTACCTTCACTCGCGGAAGGGATGCCACTCGTAGTTTTAGAGGCAATGGGCACAGGATTGCCGATCGTCGCCAGTCGCGTTCAGGGTATTGATGAACTCGTAGTGGAGGACGTTAACGGTGCACTGTTCGACGCAGGGGATGTTGATGGACTTGCGCACGCCCTTGTCAAATTAATTAACGCGGCGGAAGGTCGCATCGAAATGGGCAAAGCGAGCGTCAAACGCGTTGAACCCTACGATTGGAAACACATCGCAGACGCTTATTTGGCGCTTTATGCTGATATTCTATAGCCGTCAGCCGTCAGGTCGGTTTTTTCTGCGAAAAACCTGTTAGCCGTCAGTTTAAGGGGTATTTGTTTAACAAAACCCTCTTGTTGCTGACTGCCGATTGCTGATTGCTGACACCTCTTAAAATAGAAAATGGAGGTTTAACGTAAAAAATGCTGCCAACCAAAATACTTGCTATCGGGGCGGGCGGTTTACAACGCGCCTTAACCCATGAATTCGTTCATATTCTCAACCAACGGAACCTATACAACGGCGGTATCTTTGTCGCACAACCGCGCGGCACTGAGAAAGCTGATGCCTTCAACCGACAAGGGGGAGCATACCACGTCGTCACGTTTGATATGGAGGGTGTCCACGACATCCAACAGATTTCAAGCGTCGTCGGTGCAACGACACTCGCGACAGAGGTCGGACGCGAATGGTTCTACACACAGACCGAGAATCCATTAGATCTCCTTCTCATCGGCGTAACTGAAGCGGGAATCGCTAAGGGTGAAGTCGCAATGGACGTGTTAGATGAAACCCTCTATCGTTATTTCTGTCATCACGGTGCGGATGCGACGCTTTGTGTTATTAACACCGATAACCTCCGAAATAACGGTGATATTGTCCGCGATATTCTCTGCAACGAGTATCCGAAACGGAGGGACGATTACGCAACGTGGTTGGAAACGAACGTCGGATTTCTGAACGAAATGGGGGACCGACTCGTGCCACAGGTTTACGCTGTGCCTGATGCGATTAAAGCGGCTACAGAGGCACAAATTGAGGGTCAGGATGAATTAATAACCTATGCTGAGGAAATGCCAGCGACACCGCTCATTCTGGAAGACCTTGAGAACCGACTACGCGTGCCGTTCGGTGAACTTCAGGACTACGGTGTTGTTGTCAGTCAGGAGAGTATCGAACCGTATCACGATTGGAAACTGCTCTTGGTGAACTCCGTGCATGTGCCGGGGATTACGCACAAAGGGACGCTCTCTGGTATTGAATATGTCAACGAAGCAGCGGCACATCCAACATTCGCGCCACACCTCGAACGTCTGATGAACGGATATGCTGAGATTGTGGAAGCAGACATCCCGATCGCTGGGAAAAGTGCTCGCGCGTACTCGCTGGAATTCGTTAACCGTATACGCCGCGTCAAGGACGACAATGCTCGGATTAACATCATTGAAACGGTGAAACTCCGTGAACGCGCTGCCGACATCGTCCGCTCTCCGAACTATGATGCGAGTACGGAACTTTTCAAATCTGACTTCGCATATTCCTTCGCAACAGTCCTCCGATTCTTAACCCCGCACACAATCTCGTCTCCTGACGACTATAGCGGCATTACTGATACCGGCGCGGCGTATGAAATCCATGACCCTGACCGAACTATACAAGACGTTCTGAAGGGGGCGTTTGGGGCAAGTCGAGCAGATGTAAAAGAACGGCTCGCTACGATTTTCTCAAATGCGGCGTTGTGGTCGCCTGCTGGGGCTGTATCACCAAGCGGCTTGGACGGGAATCAGGACTTTGTGGAGCGCGTCGCGGCATATTATCATCGGTTGGTTAACGGAGCAACGTGTCTTGAGGTTTTGGAGAGCATTAATAGCGAATAGTGGTCAGGCACCTGCTACGCAGGCTTTCAGTTATCAGTTGTCAGTTAAGAGGTGTTTTGTAACAATTCACCCTTCGCTGGAATACTCCAAGTTTGCGAAGATTATTACCAGTCTCGTCTTTAACCGACAACTGACGACTGACAACTATTGAAGCGAGATAACTCCTTTTTTCCGTTGAAGCACAGCATCATAAAACCGCATCGTGCCGACACAATCCTGTATGCTCGATATCGGTTCCCGATCTTCACGGATAGCGTTGACAAACTCGGTGAGGCTGATGCCATCACCAGTCAGTTCGCCGTTCCGCTGATCGGAGAAATTTGAGTGGAAGGTGTTCCCGGATTCGGTGAAGTGTTGTGCACCCCACAACCCGTCTAAAACGATGTATTCGTGTTGTCCGGTAATTTCGATGTAGTCATAGTTGCGCTGCCACAAGCGTTGGCTGGTCAATTGCAAACTTCCCACTGCGCCGTTAGTGTATTCTACAGCGACAGCGAATGCTCCCTGCCCATCAACCTCGTTATGAAAAACGCTGAGCTCCTTCACATCCGCGCCAGCAATGTGTCTTGCCAAATCGAAATGGTGGATGGCGAAATCGAGTAGATAACTTTTGACCGTTGGATATTTCCCACTACAGAACGAGCAGAAGAGTTGCGTGAGTTGCCCGAAGGATTCGGTCTGCATAATCTGACGTGCCTCTCGTACACCGAGGCTGAATCTGCGTTGGAAGTTCACCATGAGCGTCTTACCGTGCTTTTCTGCGGTTTCTGCCAGTGTGATTGTTTCGGCGAGCGATGGGGCAGGTGGCTTGGGGACGAAGACGTGGTAACCCGCCGCAAGCGTTTCAAGCACAAGGGACTGCCGTGGGTCAGGTCCCATACTGATAATGACGGCTTCGAGGTCTTCCTTTTCAAACATTTCGTGCCGATCGGTGTAGTATCTGCCTGTACCGAATTTACTGGCAGCGTCCTTTGCACGATTTTCGTCGGCATCACAGATAGCTTGCAATGCGACAGGGGCGAGATGTAATGCGGGATAAATGGTGTGCCTTGCGAAACCGCCGGCACCGAGAAATCCAATCCGAAGAGGTTCCATATCTGTTTCCTTTTTTTATGGCTAAGAGTTTATATGGAATTTAGCACAATCTTGGGGGCATGTAAAGAAAATTTTTGTTCTTATGTCGGACAAGCGGTGGAAATTTCAATTCAACCTAATTGGAAAAATTGTGTCAAAGGATAAGAAGCAGAATTTCTGATTGCTGCGGTATACTATAAAAAATTTGGATAGGAACAAAAGAGAGAATGCCTAAAGTAGGAGGGGTTTCTAACCCCGATACCAATACGCGAAACTTCCGATTTGCGCTGCTCCAAGGTACCTTCATGCGTATCAACTTAGCGTTTGCGGATTCATCGACGGTGCTTCCTGCTTTTATCCATAGATTGAGTGGCTCCGATATTCTGGTGGGTTTAACGGGTTCAATGATGACGGCAGGGTGGATGTGGCCCCAACTGTTGATGTCGAACCTACTGGAACACCGCCCACGTAAAATGCCGTTTTACGCGATCGGCATGAGCATTCGCGTTTTGGCATGGCTTGCTGTCTTTTTCTGTACCATCACAATTGGTGAGCAGAACCCGATGCTGCTCGCCACCTCCTTTCTCGGACTCTACTTCTTATCTTCTTCCGCCATGGGTGTCTCGACGCTCCCCTATATGGACATCGTCTCCAAGGCAATAGAACCGCAGCAGCGTGCCCGTTTCTTTAGCCTGCGTCAACTATACGGTGGTTTTTTCGCTATCTGGGTTGGGTTCTTGGTTCGGGCAGTACTCGGAGACGAATCCGAATTTACGGGTATACTCGGTAGTATTACACAAACCTTCAAAACAGCCACGATGTACTTTATCGGTTCGGTGTGTCGCCTGGATACCGATCTTGGGTTTCCGTATAACTATGCCTTTCTCTTCGTCTGTTCGGTGGCGGCAGCGTTTTTCTCTTTCGTGAGTTTTTTAGGGGTGCGCGAACCGATTCGTCCTGTCCATCCGAATCGTCAACCGATGTGGCAACATTTAAAACACGGGGCGTATTTCCTACGAACAGATACAAATTATCGGCGTTTCATTCTCTTTCGTGTTTTTGCACATTTCTCCGGCATGGCATCGCCTTTTTATATGCCTTATGCCCTGAACGAACTCGGATTTTCCGAGGCGACAATGGGTTTTTTCATCGTCTGTTCCGCGCTGAGTGGCGTGGTTTCAAACACACTGTGGGGACACATCGGTGAAAGATACGGCGTACGATGGTTGCTGATTATCACAGCAGGGTTGATGGGTATCCCGCCTGCACTCGCTTTTTCATCGGGTATCCTGCCGACTTCATTTCAACTGCCCGCCTTCTTCATGATTTTCATCGTTGGCGGTGTATTGTCAAACGGTATGATGGTGGGTTTTATGGCATATATGCTGAACATCGCGCCGCCTCGAAACCGTCCGAGTTACATCGGTTTTATGAACACGCTGCTCATGCCTGTGAGTTTCGGACCTCTGCTTGCTGGATTTCTTGCCCCGCATATCGGTTATCAGTGGTTGTTCGCTATTTCAGTGGGCATCTGCCTCGCCGCCTTCCGTATTGGAATGCAGCTGGAAGAAATCATGCACGAAGATGAGATGGAAGAGGAAACCGAAGCGTAATACGTCTATTGATTTCTCTTTTTTATACTCCCTAATACACAGCTGCTATATCGCTTTTTCTACGCGGTGTTTTACGGTTTGTGGTATACTTATAGTAAAACCCACAATTATTTGGACACCAACAGATTGGCGAGGTTACAAACCTCGCCAGCGGAGGAAAGGTGTTTATGTTTTCTAAAGTGTTCACTTATTT
>CAZGAW010000014.1:0-58002 GCA_964523645.1 uncultured bacterium
TGATTTTCTAACACCTTCCCCAGTGCCTGAAAGCCTCTGAGCATTGACACATTATCCGTTAGGGTTGTGTGCTCTAAAAAATCGTTTAGTGCTTCGGATGGCACTTCTCCACGTTTTTGATAAAGGTTCTCGATTTCCTCGCGAATGTCTTCGGTGAGATTGGCGTAAAAATCGGATGGCGTAAGGTTTTTATATGCCTCAAAGTCTAAATGAATCGGAAAGTAGGTCGGTTCCTCGGTGGCAAGGATGTCCATAGCAGCGTAGAAGAAGGTCGTCTTACCTGTCTGACGGGGTGCGAAGATGACGATATAGCGTCCCTCTTTGACGCGTCTGATGAACTCCGCGAGCTCCTCAGAACGGGAAACAACATAGTGCTGTTCGGGGTTCACAGGTCCCCACGTACCAAACTTTCTCATATAGCCAAATCTCACTGAGATATAGGTTCATCGAGTGTATTCAAAACTTCCTGTTCCACAGCACGCGATCGCATTATATCTAACGCATCTTGGTCTGCAAGATCAATGATTTCCAAAATTCGTTCCCTGACTGTCGCTGCAATATTCGGTTCCCATTCGCGTAACTTGGCATCTAATCTTTTAACTAAAACGTCCATTGGAACTTCTCCAACCGAAAAACTATCGCTCACCCAAAGCGATGCTATACCCATTACCTTCCGTGTTCTACCTACGATAAACCTTTACGCCCGAGGATTAGCAAAAACGGTCATATCGTATTTAAGCTGAGCAGCAATGTCATCCAAAATTCTTTTTTTCGTTACAGTATTGGTACCTGAAACTATGTAATATGCCTCTGTCTCTGCTTCAACTTTTCTTTGAGCTTTATCAGGATAATCGCAATCCGCTATTAGAGGTATCCCATTGACATATAAGCCAAGATTTTTGACTTTCTCGATTCCTAATACCTTAATTACCTCAATGAAAGTGTCTATTGCTGTATCTTCTGAAATCCAACGTCCATCCGCCATTTTAACAGCTAAAAGACTGTTAGATATTGTTCCAGTAGTGGAATCCCAAAATTCCCCAAATAACTCGATTTGTTTTGTTTCAGTGAAGGATTCGGAAAATTCACCGAACAACTCGACTAATTTCGTATATATACTTTGCCCCGGCGTGCCTCTGTTATTTTCTAAGAAACTAATGTACCCACGAGTACAACCTACCCTCGTAGCCAATTCCTCTTGAGTCATACCAGTTTCCTCTCGCCGCTCCTTAAGTTGTTCTCCAAATGAAGTTTCTGATGAATCTTCTGTTTCTTGAGGCTCGTCTTCAGTAAGCAGTTCGGTATGTTGGACTGCATAATCTTGGATAAATTGTATTATCCGAGGTGTAGCATAAAACCATTCCCCGCGAGCGCGAAATGCTCCAAACCGAGAATGTATTCGTTCTTCTTCTCTGGCTGATTCATCCACTGTTTCAAAAGGGATGACCCCCATTTCCCATATAGGAGCTTCATTTCCAGTCTGAAGGGCGGCTTGTCGAATTGAAAGATCTTTGCGAGTGTGACCTATTTTTATGAAATCTGGTTCATCATCTCCGAAATTACTTTTCGCGAAAAAATAGACCAATGGTTGGTTTTGATTTGACATGATTATTCCTGTGTCTATGCGTAACTGACGGAGGGTTTATCTGGTGATTTCCCTTGTTCTTCACAGACTTCAAAGTAAACCTCAAGTGACTTCTGCATCTCCTCCCGAAGTTCCTTTACAGAGGCACTGTAGAACGCGATCACATTTTGTGTATTAATCACAGTTCCATGAAAGGAGTCTATTTCTGGATCGAAATCGACGACTTCGATATAACCTTTGTATTCAATCATAGTGCCTCGATCGCGAGATCGAGGCACCGGAGAAATCCGATATTTTTGTTAGAAACCGAGTTGCTTATTCACAATGTTCTTCAACTCTTCACCGTTGAGATACCGTTCCAAGTTATCCAAGAAGAACGAGGTGATGCGGCGCATACGGTGCTGGGAACCGCCTGCGGAATGCGGTGAAATGATCACATTGCTAAAGTCCCACAACGGACTGTCTGCCGAGAGCGGCTCGACCTCGGTGACATCCAAACCTGCCGCAGCGATGGTACCGGCGCGTAGAATCTCAATCAGGTCGGGTTCATTGACAATCGGACCGCGGGCGACGTTGATAAAGAACGCTGTCGGTTGCATCACAGACAAGTTATCTTTATTGATGAGTCCCCGCGTCTCCTCCGTCAACGGACACGCAATCATAACGACATCCACTTGGCTCATCACATTTGAGAGCTGATCCATCCCCACCAATTCATCGACGTTATCGGGTTTATCGGTGCGGTAGGCATCCACAGCGATAACATGCATATCAAAGCCTTTTGCGCGTTTCGCCATCTCCATTCCGATACCGCCCATCCCGACGATGCCGATTTTGAACCCGTCGATCTCGATCATCGGCATTGTACGACTGCCACCCCATTGGTGTTTGTCCTGATTCCGAACGGACTCGTGAATACCGCGTGCCAAACCGAGCAGGAGTGCGAAGGCTTGATCCGCAACGTGCTTTGCATATAATCCTGCAGCGTTCGTCAGAATAACATCACTCTCACGCATAGCAGGGTACATGTGTCGATCCATACCAGCACTGGAAGATTGTACCCATTTGATGTTGGGTAGATGCGGGAAAAGGTCCTCACTGCAGTAGCCGAAAAAGACTTCGGCATCTTTGCCTTCTTCAATAAGTTCTTCGCGTGAACTCGGCGCAATATAGGTATGATCGTCGCCTATGATGCTTTCTAATCTTTCGAGAAGCGCGCCTTCGACACGTCCTTGAAGTAAAATTTTCATATTTTTAACTATAACCTCCTGGGCTGCCCTCTATTACGTTTCGGGCAGGTTCGTGGTTCATTCCAAACTGGGCTGGCACAACGTGTGTGGCTTATACTTATCAAAAAGCGCGAGATAGAAGAAAGGATGTGGAACAGATCTTCCCTATTTTTTCTATCCTTTCGTGCTTCCTTCACTGCCACGGTGGCGTTTCCGGCAGCAATTCCTGAAATTTGTCAATCAACGCGTCTTCATAAGCACCGGCGTATTGTCCGTTAAAGAATTTAGCCATCGCTTCGTCAAGGAACAATTGCCATGATGCATCCTCAGAGCCGGGATTGACTGGAAAGAACAAGGCACCCACGTCTCTTGCGGCTTTCAGGTCGCCGGGAGAATCACCGAGCATCAAGACATGGTTTTCGGGGTACCTATCCTTCGTCGTTATCGTGAGATGTTCGGTTTTTGTCCCCATCTCCTGTCCAGCAATCAGTGCAACATAGGTGTCAATTTCGTGTTCGTCCCATTCGCGTTGGAGTGCTTCGTCCGGCGTAGCGGAAACGACGATGACATCCGCTTTGCCCTGAAGTCGTTGTAGGGTCTCGCGTACGCCAGGAAACGGCGGGAGGTTATAAACAATCTCAGCGACACTTTCGTTCACACCGAGACTCCACTCCATGACTTGGTTCAACTCGTCAAGTCGTTCCCCTGTAGCGTTGTCAATTGCGGCTTGTAGTGCGGGGTTACCGAGTTTTGTCTCCCTCTCCGACCATTCCCGCAAATAAGGGAGCTCTGGTACTGCGACCCCCATATTCTGCACAAGTGGCATCTCGCGTAAAAAATCGCACACCAATAGAATCGCTTTAAACCGATTCGTGCCGCGTGTTGTTGAGTAGAGGTTGACGAAATCCCATGCCTGATGTACCTGTCGCGAAATAGATGCCAAGCCGAAATGTTTGACGAGGTTCACGCTGAAGCAGTCGTTGTGTTTGACCTCCATGCTATTGAAGACGCAGCCGTCCGAATCAATTCCGACGAAAAAGTCGTGTTGCGGTTCAAAATCGTATAACGCTTGTTGTGGTCCGTATTCCATAAACGCTCCTTTTTAGGAATTATCAATTATCAGTTTTCACAGTTTTCAGCTAAAGAGGTTTCTGATAGTTCGTTCATCTCTTTCTGACAACTGAAAGGTTTTTCGCAGACGGGGAAGCCCATAAGGGCTTCATACCGTTGATTCACCGCACTGACAACTGACAACTATTCAACAGTGACTTCCGGGCGACCTTCCAGCATCCATTCGGTATGGAACACCGTGGGTTCCCCGTCTTTTCCGAGGATTGTATTGCCGTCTGCATCTAATTTATGGTAGGTATGTGCCCCGAAGTAGTCGCGCATCGCCTGAATTAGGTTTGCCGAGAGTCTGCCGCTGCGGTAACTGTCGAAATAGGCTAAAGCGGAACTGAATGCCGGGATAGGAACACCGAGCTGCGTCGCCGTACCGATGACACTTCGCCAGTTCGGTTGTGCGGTTTCAAGCACATCTCGGAAGTAGGAATCAAGCATTAGGTTCGGCAGTTCCGGGTTTCGCTCAAACGCTTCTGCGATCCGATGTAGGAATTTCGCCCGAATGATACATCCGCCGCGCCAGCCTAAACTAATCTGACCCAGATTTAGATCCCAACCTGATGCCTCGCTTGCTTCCCGCATTAAGGCGAAACCTTGCGCATAAGAGCAGATTTTCGCAGCGTAAAGCGCGTCGTGAATCGCTTTCAATGCTTCTTCGCGGTTACCTTGATAGGTGCCCGCGGGGCCTTGGATAACCTGTTCTGCCGCAACACGTTCGCTTTTAACGGCAGAGATACACCGCGCAAAAACCGCCTCGGCGATCGTCGGCGCGGAGATACCGAGATCCAATGCCGAGATACTTGTCCATTTACCGGTGCCTTTCTGTCCCGCTTGATCCAGCACGACATCAACGAAAGGCGCGCCACTGCTATCAAGTTGTGTGAAGATGTCCGCTGTGATTTCGATGAGGTAAGAGTTTAATTCGCCACGATTCCATTCGCTAAAAACCTCGTGCATCTCGTCGGCGTTCATCCCCAAGATCCCTTTCATCAGGGAGTAGGCTTCACATATCAGTTGCATGTCGCCGTATTCGATGCCGTTGTGCACCATCTTGACGTAATGCCCCGCGCCATCGGGTCCAATATACGAGCAGCACGGTGTGCCCTCTACCTGTGCCGCAATCTTCGTAAAGATTGGTTCCACAAGTGCGTACGCCTCGGCGGAACCCCCTGGCATCATCGCCGGTCCTTTGAGTGCGCCTTCCTCACCGCCGGAAATTCCCGTGCCGATAAACAGAATGCCCTGTTCAGCCAATTCCGCATGCCGACGAACGGTGTCGTTGAAATTGGAGTTTCCGCCGTCAATAATGAGATCGCCCTTTGAAAGGTGCGGGACGAGTTGCCCAATAAACGCATCGACGGGTTCCCCTGCTTTCACCATTAAGATAATTTTGCGAGGACTGTCTAACTTCTCAATGAGTTCGGGAATGGAATACGCCCCGGTGATATTTTTGTCTTTCGCAGCACCTGACATGAAAGCGTCTACCCGTGAGATAGTACGGTTAAAGACCGCTACCTCAAATCCTTTGCTCTCCATGTTCAGTGCAAGGTTTTCACCCATTACTGCTAATCCGATGAGTCCAATATTTGCCGCCAAATCTGTTTTCCTCCTATGATTGTGTGTGTTTTGCATATCATAAATTGCCTTGGAAATGATGTCAAATATATTTTTTCTAGGAGGCAGTCGACTATCAGCAATCGGCATTCAGGACGGTATATCTTTGATATAGCGTGTACGGTGGAAATTTTATTTTCTATGAGTTTTTATGTGTTTATGAGTTTTTATGTGTTGATGGAATCCATTCAACCCAACCTACGTGATAACCTTATTTTGAACGCATGTTAATAGACTTTACGAACCTATAAGAGGTTTCAAATCCCAGAGGAGGGTTGTGCACTCAAAACTACCAGTTGCCAGAAGTGTGCTGTCAGGTGAAAAGGCAAGCGACTGAATGTCTGTCGGATGTCCCCAAAGCGTCGCAATATTTTCACCGTTTGCGACATCCCATAACCGGATTGCCATCTTCTCCATGCCTTTCTCCCACCAAGTACCCGATGCAAGATACTTACCACACGGCGAAAACGCCAATGCATACGGTTGCTGTCTTTGTGGCTGCGGGATCGCGAAAAGCGTTGTCAGGGTTTCGGCATTCCATAAACGAAGTTCGCCGAACAGTCCGCCAGCGATCAAGTTGCCACACGGCGAAAATGCTATCTCCATAAGGGTCCGAGGCTCATCTAAAGGGAATTCCGCAATCTCTTCGCCAGATTCAACATCCCACAGACGATTGGTTTTATCACTTGAACCACTTGCTAATCTTTTGCCATCTGGTGAGAAGGTTACTGACCAGATGTGATCGGTGTGTCCTGTGAGAGATTTCAACCGCTCCTTGCGTTTGAAATCCCATAGATGGATCGCGCCTTCCCTACTCCCAACTGCAAGTAGATCACCTATTGGTGCAAATGCGATGTTCCATATCAATCGTACCGGACCGGTTTCAGTGAATTCTGCAATCGGTGCGTTAGGTTTCCCGGCATCCCAAACTTTGACGTTGTTGTCTTCACTATGGGCAGCCAGCACATTTCCGGAAGGCAAAACAGTGAAAGAGGTAATGCGTGTATCCTTCAATAACGTTTCCTGAACCTGCTTACTTTCAACATCCCATAACACAATACCGTTGCGATACCCCCTTGTTGCCAGTGTCTTTCCATTTGGTAAAAACATAACTGGATCTGGAAAGCAGGCAGATTCACGAATTGTTGAAAATGTATGTATGTTGCCAGGCTGAGTCTTTTTGTTCGGCGTAGTGTCCGTGCGCATGTCGGCAAGAGCTAACTGCGGGAATTCTCTGAACCATGCGGCATCAACACTCCTCGGATGTAGTTCTGGAATCTCTATTTTTTCACGGTGTTCCATATTCCAGACTTCAATGGTGTCTTGCCCATCTATAATCGCGAACAACTCTCCTTCTGTAGAATAAAATGGTGCTGTCCGAGACGTTTGGAAGTCAGTATAAACCATCTTTTGCACACCTTTTGTCACGTCCCACACGCGTAGGTTTTCATCTCTACTACTGGAGGTGAGGAAATTACTGCAAGGCGAAAAGGTAATAGCATCTACCCAGTCGCTATGTGCTGCAAAATGAGCAACGCGTTCTGCCTTCGTTATGTCCCAAACTGAGATGCATCGGTCAACACGATCGGTATCCTTATAGGATTCGTCAGGCGCTGCGCCCGCCACCAGGCGACTGTCTGGAGAGAATGTAAATCTACTACCTGCGAACTTGACAATTGGGACACCCGTTTCTGGATCCCAGATGTGAATTTGCATGCCCTCTGTATCGGGGTTAACAAGTTGATCATCGCGGGTTGAATAGACTTTAGGATTATCTCCAATAGCAGCGATGTACTGTCCGTCAGGTGAAAATTCAAGTTGGGAAATATCAGCTGATTCAACTTCACGCTCGCCTCGATCCATCTCTGCGATGCACACACCGCGATGGACATCTAACACTTCAACGATGCCGCTAAAATTCGCGGTGGCGATCCATTTACTATCCACGGAAAAGTTAATGTGCCAATAGATATTGTGTTCTTCTGTCCGCTTCATCTGCGCGAGGCATTCACCACTCTGAATGTCTACCACCTTAATAACACCGTCATAATTGGCGATAGCGATCCACTCGCCATCTTGTGAGAAATCGACAGCGGAGATCATTCCCCTTTCTGTTTCCCACAATGCTATAGGCGGTTTTGACGACATCTCATACCACCAGAGACCTATACCAGTTGCAACAGTGAAATACGTGCCATTTGGGGACGGTTTTACACCATGAAAATCACCTTTTCCCAATCGGACGATCGCGCCTTCTGGTAATGCCCATGTAATTCCGTCGGTGTCACCCGGCACGACATTGAATGGTGCGGGTCTTCGATTTTGTTTCATATTCACTCCTTTACGATAGTTCTGTATGTTGCTATAGAGGTTGTATAGACACATTTCACTGCAATGTATGGTAAACCAGATAAATAAATAGACATTTCATTAGACGCAAGCCACCCCCACCGCTGGCGAGGTTTCTAACCTCGCCTCTTTTAGAGTGTCCAAGTAATTCTAAGGTTTACCATAAATGATGATTACTTATACGCATTCTTGGATGCACTTTTATGTGTTCTTAGGGCATCGCGAGCGTCGGGGAAATTCGCAGAAATACCCTATCAAATATCCCAAGCAAAACACTCGCTCCTATAGAAAGAGGCTTCCTTTAGTATTACCGAAAACTTGATTAATACTGATAGCCAAGATTTACGTCAAAATATAGAATACCCTCTTAACGGAACACCGCGCGGTATAATTCACTCGTCGGAAAGGAGCCTCACCATTCGCAGTCTATTCGGTCTCAAGAAGTATATCATTCGCTATCGATATGCCATCATATTCAGTTTCTGCCTTGTGGCTTTGACGAATGGCATACTCCTGATTAGTCCAAAGATTCTCCAGATGGTTTTCGATGAGTTAGAACGCGCTTGGAGAAGCAAGAACGATCCAAACTTTGCGGGTCCAGTTTTTACGGTCTCTCAGGGACGGGTTCTCTTTTTCGGACTGCTCGTTTTTGGGGTCGCGCTCTTTGCGGGTATCCTGCGCTTCGCCCAACGTCGAATCATCCAAGGCGTTGCTCGGCAGATGGAATTCCACCTCCGCGCCGACTTCTTTCTCCATCTCCAGAAACTGTCCGCTGCGTATTACGATAACGTCCGCACTGGCGACCTAATGACGCGCGCGACCAGCGACCTAAATGCCATCAGGATGGTGCTGAGCAGTGCTGTGATGTATACTGCCGATGCGACGGTATTTTTCGGACTCGCGCTGGTCATCATGCTACGGATTGATGCCACCCTAACTATCGTTGCTTTGCTACCCTATCCAATCCTTGCCGTTCTAATTCGCTCCCTGGGAAAGCGGTTGCATGCCCACTACGAAAGAATTCAAGAGGGATTTTCAACGTTGAACACTAAGGTACAGGAGAATTTGTCGGGTGTCCGCGTTGTAAAGGCTTATACACTTGAAGGAAGCGAAATTGAGCACTTCCAGGAATTGAATCAAGAGTTTGTCAATCGTAACCACCGTCAAATCCGGTTGATGACCTTCTTTTTTCCACTCTTCCGATTTCTACCGGGTGTTGGCGGCGTAGTCCTTCTTTGGCTGGGTGGACTTCATGTAATCAATCAGAAAATTACGCTCGGTGAATTTGTGGCGTTCAGTGCATATCTCATGATGCTTGTCCGTCCAATGATTACCCTCGGTTTCATCATCAACACCTTTGAGCGCGGTGCAGCGTCTATGGAGCGGATTCAAGCAATACTTAACGAAAAGCCGGAAATTTTCGATGGCGAGCAGGTGAAACGCGAAATTAAAGATATTGAAGGCGAAATTGAATTTAGAAATCTCAATTTTGACTATCCCGACGGAACACCTGTGCTTAAAAACATTAATCTCAAGGTGGAACGCGGCATGACCCTCGCGATTGTTGGCGGGACCGGCTCGGGAAAATCCACGCTCGTCAACCTGATTCCGCGTATCCGCCAAGCAGCACGTGGCACCGTTTTCGTTGACGGGGTAGACATTCAGGACATACCGCTAAGGGTCCTACGCTCTAATATCGGGTTTGTGGAGCAGGAACCGTTTCTCTTCTCTGACTATTTGCGGAACAACATCACCTACGGTCTGGAAACGGCAAACGATGAAGAAGTAAAAGACGCAGCGCATACCGCAGATCTTCTTGAACAGATCGAAGAATTTCCCAATGGCTTGGAAACCTTCCTCGGTGAACGCGGGATAACGATTTCAGGTGGACAGCGCCAGCGGAGCGCACTCGCACGTGCAATTATCATTAAACCTAAAATCCTTATCCTTGACGATGCATTCGCAAACGTGGATACGCAGACTGAAGACACCATTCTCAGCCGACTTGCCGAAATCATGAAGGATCGGACGACTATCCTCATTTCGCATCGTATCTCTACCGTCAAAGATGCCGACCATATTGTTGTTCTCAATGACGGCAGTATCGTCGAAACAGGCACTCACGAGCAGCTGCTCGAACAGAACGGGATTTATGCTGGAATTTACGAAACACAACTCTTGCAAGAGGAACTTGAGGAACTTTAAGGCGTTACAGTAGAACCCTAATTATTGCGTAATGTGTGGGCAGGCACAAGACCGGCCCCTATACTGAACTGCACCTACCGTAATTGGGGACATCAGGAACTTTAGAGGAGGAATCCGCCTGTGTTTGGCATGGGAAGTGAACTATACGAATATAGTGATGAGGAGCAGGACCTCGGGAAAGTCTATGACCGGGTGTTGATGAGACGACTGCTTTCGTATCTCAAACCCTACAAATTCCAGCTCCTAATCATCGGATTTCTCATGGTGGGGAATACACTCGCACGCTTAGCTGGACCGTACCTACTGCAGCGTGGTATTGACGAGCATATCACCCCCGGCGTATTGGACGGATTAAGCACAATTGCAACCTTTTTTGTGTTGGCACTGATTGGTGAGTTCGTATTTAGCTACTTCGAAGAATATCGCATGCAAATGATTGGGCAGCATGTGATGCACGATCTGCGACAAACGCTCTTTTCGCATTTGCAACGCTTGGATGTGCAGTTTTTCGATAAAAATCCGGTCGGTAGACTGATGACGCGCGTCATGGGAGATGTTCAGGTTCTCAACGAACTCTTCGCTTCTGGTGTCATCACTGTTTTCGCGAATCTGCTCCAGATTTTGGGGATTATGGTGGCGATGCTCCTTTATAACTGGAAGCTGGCACTCGTGACGTTCACCGTGATTCCAATTATCTTCGGCGCGACACTCGTCTACCAGATTTATTCGCGGCGTGCGTTTCGGGAACAGCGCAAGCAGCTCGCACGGATCAATGCCTTTTTACAAGAAAACATCGTCGGTATGACGACGATGAAGCTTTTCGCACAAGAGCGACGCAGTCACCTCCGTTTTAACGAGCGTAATCGGCGATACCTCGCTGCGAACCTCCGAAGCATCTTCTATTTTTCTATATTCCATCCGCTGATTGAAGTGACCGCCTCCCTTGCGACAGCCGTGATTATCTGGTACGGTGGTGGACAGGTTGTGCAAGACGCGCTGAGTTTCGGCGTGCTGTTGGCATTCATCCGTTACGCGGAACGTTTCTTTTGGCCCATCCGTGAACTGAGCGAAAAATATACCATCTTCCAAAACGCCATGGCATCTTCCGAACGTATTTTCCAGCTGCTTGACACACAACCGACTATCGTTTCTACGGCTCCTAAAAGCAGCACCAGTACTTTGAGAGGCGAGATTGAATTCCGAAATGTCTGGTTCGCTTACAACGACGAGGATTACGTGCTGCGGGATGTTTCATTCAAGGTAAAACCCGGGGAAAAAGTCGCACTCGTCGGACATACAGGGGCAGGGAAAACCTCTATCATCAATCTGCTCTGTCGATTCTATGAAATCAACAAAGGACAAATCCTGATTGACGGTGTAGATATCCAAGAGATGAACCTTGAGGAGTTGCGAGAAGCGATCAGTATTGTACAACAAAACATCTTCCTGTTTTCCGACTCAATTGAACGGAACATCAGCTTGGGCAATTCCGCAATCTCATCAGAACAGGTCAAACGCGCGTCAGAAAATGTGCATTTAGATCGGTTCGTTCAGAAGATGCCTGCCATCTACGACACAGAGATTAAAGAGGATGGCGGCGGGTTATCTGTTGGGCAGAAGCAGTTGGTTGCCTTTGCGCGTGCATTAGCGTCCGATCCGAGTATCCTCATCCTCGACGAAGCAACATCAAGCGTTGACACCGAAACCGAAATTTTGATTGAGGATGCACTTAAGCGTTTGATGGAAGAGCGGACTTCCGTCGTTATTGCACACAGGCTTTCGACGATCCAAAATGCGGATAAGATTATCGTGATGCATCGCGGCGAAATCCGGGAGACCGGCACGCACAACGAATTGTTACAGGAGGGTGGTATCTATTATCGGTTGTATCAGTTGCAATACAAAGGACAGGAAAAAGGAGATCTGCTTCACGATTGAAAAATATCATCCTCTTTGCGATAGTTGCTAATCCATCTATCCCAATCCTCAGAATCCCTTTCTACCCTCATCATGTATTCTATGGTTTTGTTATCTTCTAAAGCTTCTTGAGTTCCATGTGCGGGAGAGGCTTTAAGTCTTTCCATTTCTAATATCATTTCTGTGTGCCTTAAGACAAATGTGGTTGCTCCATTATCAGAGATTGACTGAATAATGTAATCGCACTCCTGCCACGGTCTAATTTGAAGAATATTAACGGAATTATTCTGATTGTACCCAGAACTTTTATACTCATAGTATCTGCCGTTCTTTTTTAGATCCCCTCTATTCTCATTTTTACTAACTCTTTCACAATCATGCTTTTTTATGAAATAGTTTTCCCACAAAGGACTCCTTGATTGTGTGGACAGAACGCTACTTATTTTGTAAAAGTCCTGTTCAGAAATAACTTGTTCTTCAATGGTTAAATCAATTAATTGATGCCTAATACTTGCTACACTGTTCATCACGATTCGACTGCTATCTATATTTTCTAATATGAAACTTATCGTTTCATTTAATTCTTTCCGGTTCATAGCATTTAACATGTTCAACCTAAAGGAGATCAAACAAGTTCCCCTGGCTTTCTTCAGTTCTATTGGGTTCGTGGCGTTTTATATATTGTTCCAAAAATTCGTATTTTGTTAACCAATATACCCCGCCATTTGCACAAGAATTCCCATTCCAATCAACTGCTTTGATTTTAGATATTAAATCTTCTACTGGAATTTTCGACTTAAGGAAGTATCCTCTATTGTTGGATGTCGGCGTTTTTGTAATTCTTTTTGGAGAAGCACCAAATACAAATATATCAAAATCAGTTTTAGTGGAGAATTTAAAATCATTCGTTTCTGTATAGGCATTCGGATTAACTCTTAAATCTTTTCCCTCCGATTTATCAAAAATGAAGAAACTCGCAGGTACATGATATGCCTTCCCTTCCAATGTAAAACAATCCCTTCCTAATTCGGTGATAGAAACGATTCTCCAATTATATGGCAATATTTTTTGCCGTGTATGTTTCCTATAAACATTCGGTAAAATAAAAGCAATTGTTTGGACATTCCGAAATGACAGGGCATGCGATATAAATTTTGAAGATAATTTCTGATATTGACCGAACGGTGGATTCCCTATAACCAATACGCGCTCGTATATTTCACTGATATTGTAATTAAACCAGTCATCTTTGATAATCCCATCGTGTTGCGGATCAATATCAATTCCTATTTTGGTGTCATGTTCGATATTTTTATAGAAAGCACCATCCCCCGCAGAAGGTTCTATCACGCAATCATAGATATAAGGTAATTTCTTTACTTCATCTAAACACCGTTTGACGACTTCCTGCTTCGTGTAGAATTTATCCAGGGTTCTACTACGGTTTTTATATTTTTTCCTCCAAACGTGAGCCATTCTTGCATCTCCTTTAGAGCCATCCTTATGAAGTCACTGTGCGTCCAACATATTGAGTTGAGAAGGTTTTACGTGAGGCTTGATTTTATTACCGACCAAGGCTTCTGAAGATCGCTCCAAATTCCAAGTCTGGGGTTTCGTCGTGTATGTAACATCAAAGACATTCTCTCGGCGCGTGTGAACGTCTTTTAAGCCGTTCAGCAAAATAAACTGCTCTTGGCTTGTCATCACAGGACAATCGTAGTGCTTGTTTGTATATTTTAACGGTTTCGAGTTTTGGATTCTATTTTCGATAAACTCAAAGTGTCTTAGCAATCTGTCCTGCAAATAATCGTTTGAAAAATCGACGATATGACTGGCAACCGGACAAATAACCTGTTGAAAATTCTCGTCGATTTCAACACCAATGCTGTTGCGTCCCGATGTCATTGCAGCCGCAGTCGTGGTGCCCGTCCCTAGAAATGGATCGAGTATCACATCACCTTTCACAGAATACATATTGATCAGTCGATATGCCAAATCAAACGGAAATGCCGCACTTCTCAATCGCGACATCGCCTTCGGGAGTTTCTGCCCTGTTCCTTTGATATCCGTCCACACATCTGAATACCAGATATTGCGTTCTTCCCAAAACAACGCACTTTCGCGTCTGTTTTGTTTTTCGTTCTCTGTTTTAAATTCTCGTTTGGAACCCTTTCTGACGATTAGAATATACTCGTGTTCCAGCGTCACATAGGCACCCGCAGGCAGCATGCCCGAACCCATAAATTTATTGGGAGTATTCGCCTGTTTTCGCCAGAGGATGTCGGGTAGTGCTGAAAATCCGATATTTAAGAGGTAATTCAAGGTTCTCGCATGGTTGGGATACAGACAAAAATCATCTCTGACTTTTCTTGTTGCATCACCGATATTGATACATGCGAATCTGCCCTCCTTTAAAACCCTGAAGACCTCATTCCAGACAGAATTGAGAATTTCGTGCATCAACGCATAAGCCTGCCTACCATCGCCGCGCGCTAAGGTATTCTGAATCTCTGGATTCTGATGACTAAACATTGCATCCCACATCTCAATCATGGGATACGGTGGGGAGGTAACGACCAGATCAACGCTTTCTGAAGGGATCTCTTTCAAATCTCGGGCATCTTGGAAAAGGATATTGTGGGTAGTTTTCATTTTATTTTTTTAGAGCATTTTGATTGTCCACGCGCCTCCGTGCGCTGGGTTATGAATCAATCCTTTTCTCATATCAACACAGAGGTCAAGCGCTTCCAAGATCATGTGTCCAACGAGGACAGGGGCATCCTCAGGAAGGTCCGTTACCTGAATGGAGTAGGTCCGTTCAAGGACAGTATATCTCACCTCTGAATAAACAGTGCGCTCTGCAGGACCGTTTGCAGTTTGCACCCCTATACTTCGGAGCGGGGTGAGTCCGAGTTGCTCAATGAGCGATTTGGGTAAACAGAGCCCCGTTGCACCGGTATCAACGAGAGCATTTTCGATGGTCAGGCGGCGCACGTCTTCCGGTTTGAGAATACCTAATTCTACCGCATGCAAATCCTTTAGATTTTCGAGTTCAATTCGGGTTGTATGTTCCATTTTTATAGTCTCCTTCGTTTTCTGAATTTTAGCATAAATTTGTGCCGAGTGTCAAGTAGATTTTGCCTCAATGCCAGACGATATACGTTGGCATTTCCAGCACCAACCCGATCAGACTCCACACACATCCAAGTGTGTAATCTCCTAAGATTAACCCTAAAAAGAACGGCACTGCCTGTCGGTAGAGTTTCACGCCGCCGATCTTCAGCACAGTCGCTTTCGCCAACCAACTGAGGAAGATCGGAAACCACAATCCGCCCATCCCTGTCCCGCTGACGAGGACATAACCGCCCGGATGCAGGGGCCACCACAGAAACCGAATCTTCATAATCATCAGGAATATCGTGAATAGAAAGCTGCCACTGATAACACCGAGTTCCGGCACAGCCGTTTCTCGTGGACTGACAAGCCATGTTTGTAAACGGTTGAACGTCTCCCACCCCATATAGACGATCCAGCCGCGTGCTTTACTGCCGGCTCCCATATCGTAAAGGACGTGCAAATACGCCCAGAACGTTATCAGGATGCCGAATACAATCGCTAAGACCATCCCGATGAGAAGTTGTCGATACCCGATTTGGCTCCGCTCTGCTAAGCGGAACGCTTCCAATTCGCTCGGTGTCGGATGTGCGCGGAAACAGCGAACAAACGGATAAAGAAATGTTAATCCTGTCAGATTACCTGCCCCGAGTCGACGGGTGCCTAACGCGAGCACCATCGTCCGTCCTGGATCGACAAAGATGAGCTGATGCAACGGCGGCCCAATTTCCGCACGGATACGCGTGATACCGATAACCAGTGGGAAATAGAACAAAAAAAAGAGTCCGATTGCCCAGAAAGTCATTCCCATCTGAAAACAGAAGAAGAAAAGAAACAGCATCCCAACGGTGAAGAGTCCCGCTGCAGTCCGATAGCGCATCGGTTCGCGGGAATCGTCAGGAGCGGCTTCACCGCGGCGTTGTGCAACACCGAAAACTTTCCGAAGAATGCGTCCGTAGTGTCGCCGTCCCATCCACAACGGGATACATCCGAATGCAATCCAAGCACCCGTCTGCTGTTCAAGGTGATAGATGTTCCGTGCCCCGAAAGCATCCGTTACGATCAGTTGAATGCGGGTGAGAAGCCAGAAGAACCAGCAGGAAAACGAGAGATCCAAGGGTGTGAAGAACATCAAACCGATGCTAAATGGGTAGAAGGAGATACGGATTGGTCCCATCGCACTCCACGGCTTTGAGCTGAATTGCCCGATCGTCTTGCCTTTGATGGGTAGCGCGGGTATGTCCGGAAATAGGTAATTCAAGCCGTTTAGCAATTCCGCACTCCCTGCGAGTGCGAAGCCGAGCCACATCCACGGGGAAGTGAAGAAACGTTTCGGGTTACTCGTCAGTGCCAACGGGAGCTGAACGATCGGATAGTTCAGGCGTTCATTTTCCGTCCACTGTTTCCGAAGAAAGACTGTCACGGCTAATAACGTCAGCCAGAGCGCAATGACGAAACTCGACCAAGCCAATACTGGTGGTATCCATGCGTTTAACGTGAGGGAGGTGTAGAGCGTAGAATCTCCGTTGTAGAACCCATCTAAGACACGCGGGCTTTTGACGGCGATCCATGTCGGGATGTGATGTCCGAAAAGCGGTATCCATTCGTTTTCTGGTGATGCGAACTGAAAGGCGTGTGCGAGAACGGGGATAAGATAACCCATCATCGTATGTCCACTGATGGTCGTCAGCATCACAACCATTACGTAGATGGTTTGCAAATCCGCTTCGGACATCGCCAGTCGAGGCAAAAACCGCTGGAACAGTAGGTTGATAAGCACGAAGACGAGGAGCGTGAAAACCGCATTAAAGAACAGAGAAGCGATTGTCAACTGCGTGGAGTGCCACACCTCTGTTCCCATTAGGCACCAGTAGCTATTGAAAACGACGAGTGCCAACCCAATCAGCAGAATATGTGGTTTGACGAGATTGGTGCTTCCCTTTCTGTTAGCCATTCCCGCTCCTGCTGATGTGCCGTAACGCTTCCTGTAAGACCGCTGCGTTGCTGTATTTCTTTAGGGTATCTTGTGCTGTGGGATCGCTGAAGTTCCGAATTTCATCGCATAACAGTGGGAGTGCCCGCACGACGTTATCTACGATCGTGATGCTCGCTTGCTTCGCGGTACGCGATAACGGATTCAGATCAACAGTCACGACCTCCTTACCCATTTTTCGGAGTGCTTCGCATCGGTCGCCGTCCTCAAGCGGCACGAAGACGACATCCGCTTTAAAGATGCCTTCTGGATGCACGAACTTCCGATTGGAGTCGATATAGGAGAGTTGTGCTTCGGTTGTCGGCATCAATACGTCCGGTGCGCCGTGTTTTAGGAGGTGTTCTCGAATTCGCTGTTCCCGTCCAGTTTCCGTGTGAAAGATGTTCACCTCAAGCGGTGCATTTAGTACTCGCCCCAGCTGGATGAGTCCCTCCGGTGCCAACGCCGCCACGTTCCCGTTGACGGAGATGACGGGGTGTTCCGCAAGACGGAGCATCGCCGCTGCAGCCCGGATTGCCTCAATCGCGAAGGGTTGTGTCGCCTCGCCGATGAGGTAATCGAAAGCCTCCCCACGTCCATGCGCGATGAGTCCGTGGATAGAGGTAATGCCTTGCTCTACGCCTGCAACGATGGTATCTCGTAATGACAGTGAAAGGTAGCGGGGATGCGTTTTCGGAACGTCGCTCAATTGCGTAGCACCTCAGCACAAGTTTCCGTCTATTATACCGCGTTTTGCATAAGTTTGCAAGCGACGATGTGTAACCGAATTCCGGCTCAGATTTGACAAATTCCAAGCGTTACAGTATGATATATTTAAACTCCGTAAGGGGGATATGTATTGTCCCTAAAACTGTGGTAGGTTTTAGCGTTACCGGTAAGGGAGAGAAAAAGATGGTAGAAACAGCGAAACACCCTGTTGATGACGAAGCAGACGCGCCGGATAGAGATAGCAGTGTTAATGCTGTGAGTGATATAGAAAGTCAGCGCCAACTCAACGATTTGCGACGTGAATATCTTGAGGGTCGGTTGGATTCTGTTAATCAATGGCTGGTTGTTATCGGTTTAGTGCTTGCCTTTTTTGCGGTTGCGATTCCGGTTGTAACCGGTATTGCTGCTTATGTTGCCTACACCCAGTTTCAGCGTATTGAATCCGAGGCACAAGAACACCTTGACGAAGCAAAAAGGTATGCCAGTGAAGCAGCGCAATATCTTAAAGACATCAAGGCGCAAAAGGAAATAGCAGAAAAAGTTGTATCGGAATTGACGAGTGAAGACATCAGTAAATTCGTTCAATCCGGAACACCTGAAGTATCCCCAGAAATTGAGAGCATACTACGATCGATTCAACTGGAGCCTGGAACATCCGTAATAGATAAGGCTATCGTTGAGGCGGTCAGATTTCAGCAAGCGGGAAAAACTGATGATGCTATTAATCAGTGGAGTTCTATTGCGAATATATCGGAGGGGATTGATAACGATATAGCCGCGGGAGCATTTTTCGCTCGTGGATCAATCAAGAGTAGTTTGGGTAGACATGAGGAGGCGATTTCAGACGCTAATGAGGCAATCCGCTTAAAGCCAAATTTTGCTGAGGTATATCTTCTTCGTGGACTCTCCAACGAGAATTTGGGTAGACATGAGGAGGCGATTTCAGACCTTAATGAGACAATCCGCTTAAAGCCAAATGACGCTCAGGCTTATCTCTTTCGTGGACTCTCCAACGGGAATTGGGGGAAAGATGAGGCGGCGATTTCAGACCTTAACGAGGCAATCCGTTTAAAGCCAAATGACGCTCAGGCTTATTACCTTCGTGGCACTGTAAAGGCAAACCTTAATAAAATAGAGGAGGCAAAGGCAGATTATCAGACGGCTTTAAAAATCGCTGAACAACAAGGAAACGAAACCCTCAAAACGACTCTTGAAGGAATACTTCAAGGATTCAAAGATAAAGAGTAGTCTTACGTTATCACCGTCTCAATGCCAGACAATATACGTCGGTATCTGCAGCACCAATCCGATGAGGCTCCAGATACACCCAAGCGTGTAATCCCCTAAGATTAGCCCCAAAAAGAACGGCACTGCCTGTCGGTAGAGCTTCACACCGCCAATCTTTAGCACAATTGCCTTCGCTAACCAACCCAAGAAGATTGTAAACCACAATCTTCCCATGCCAGAGCCACTGATTAACACATAACCGGCAGGGTGTAACGGCCACCATAGAAATCGGATCTTCATAATCATCAGGAATATCGTGAACAGGAAACTGCTGCCGATAACGCCGAGTTCAGGGACACCCGTCTCCTTCGGACTGACAAGCCACGTTTGTAGGCGGTTGAAGGTCTCCCACCCCATATAGACGATCCAGCCGCGCGCTTTGCTCGCGGCACCCATATCGTAGAGGACGTGTAGGTATGCCCAAAACGTTATGAGGATACCGAACACAATCGCCAAGATCATCCCGATGAGGAGTTGCCGATACCCAATTTGGCTCCGTTCAGCGAGACGGAACGCCTCCAGTTCACTCGGTGTCGGATGCGCCCGGAAACAGCGAACAAATGGATAGAGAAACGTTAATCCCATCAGATTGCCTGCGCCTAACCGGCGTGTGCCTAACGCCGTGACCATCGTCCGCCCCGGATCAACAAGGACAAGTTGATGGAGTGGTGGTCCAATCTCAGCGCGGATACGCGTGATACCGAGGATCATCGGAAAGTAGAATAGGAAAAAGAGTCCGATCGCCCAGAAGGTCATCCCCATTTGAAAACAGAAGAAGAAAAGGCACATCAATCCGACAGTGAAGAGTCCTGCAGCAGTGCGGTAACGCATCGGTTCCGTGGAATCGTCAGGCGGTGGTTCGCCACGACGTTGAGGAACTCCGAAGACTTTACGGATAATCCGTCCATAGTGCCGCCGCCCCATCCATAACGGGATGCATCCGAACGCAATCCAAGCCCCCGTCTGTTGTTCAAACCTATAGATATCGCGTGCGCCGAGCATATCTGTCACTATCATCTGAATACGGGTCAGTAACCAGAAAAACCAGCAGGAAAACGAGAGATCCAGGGGCGTGAAGAACATCAACCCGATGCTAAATGGATAGAGAGAGATGCGAATCGGTCCCATCGCACTCCACGGCTTTGAACTGAATTGCCCAAGCACTCTATTTCTAATCGGGAGGGAAGGGATCTCTGGAAACAGGAAACTCAGTCCATTCAGGAGTTCTGCGCTCCCCGCAATCGCGAAGCCGAGCCACATCCACGGCGAAGTAAAGAAGCGTTTCGGGTTGCTCGTGAGTGCCAACGGGAGCTGGACGATCGGGTAGTTCAGACGCTCATTTTCCGTCCACTGCTTACGAAGAAAAATCGTTACGGCTAATAACGTCAGCCAGAGCGCAATGACGAAACTCGACCAAGCCAATACTGGTGGTATCCATGCGTTTAACGTGAGGGAGGTGTAGAGCGTAGAATCTCCGTTGTAGAACCCATCTAAGACACGCGGGCTTTTGACGGCGATCCAACTGGGGATACTGTTTCCAAAGAGCGATAACCACTCGTTTTCGGGGGTTGCAAACTGAAATGCATGTGCGAGGGCAGGGATGAGGTACCCCATCATGGTATGTCCGCTGATCGTTGATACCATCACGACCATCACGTAGATGGTTTGTAAGTCGGCTTGGGACATCGCCAGACGTGGTATAAATCGCTGGAGCAGTAGGTTAACAAGCACGAAGACAAGGAGCGTGAAAACCGCATTGAAGAACAGGGAGGCGATCGTCAGCTGCGTAGAGTGCCATACCTCTGTTCCCATCAGGCACCAGTAGCTATTGAAAGCGACGAGCACCAGCCCAATGAGTAAAATATGCGGTTTAACGAGGTTGGTTCTTCCGTTTCCGTTGGTCTCCATTCCCACTCCTGCCGATGTGCTGGGAAATCGTACCTCAGCACAAGTTTCCGCCTATTATACTGTGCTTTGGATAAGTTTGCAAGGGGTAGTGTGTTGAAACCGAAAATTGCCTTTAGTGACTACTGAAATATTTTCTTAAAGATCATCACTTTCACGGAGGTTTTTATCGACGTAGGTGTGACGCGGGTTCCTGAGATTCAATTTTTGCTTTCTCCGTGAAAACACAAATGTGAAATTATATTTAACTTATAGTATTAGTGTTTTTAAGGCTGGATGTCGCTATCAATGCTTCAGAGACATTCACTCAATTGTCTGAATCGCGGATTACACAGATTACGCGGATTACACGGATTTTTAGACACTCGCTCTCCCAAACCAATTGGAGATTTGAAGATTTTTTTCAGAGTACTGAATGACTATATGTTACCCTCATGTTTTCCTTGAAATTGCTTGCGAATTGTTGTATAATTTCATTTTACTTAACAGAATAAAAGTTGAATATTTAAGACAATGGAGACTATTACGCCAATGCCTATTCAGGAACCCGTTGATGCTGCGTCTTATCCAAAAAGTGAGTCCCAATGGCTTATAAGTTTGCTAAATCTATTAGCCGGTATCCTAAATCGAAACGAAGACCTCAGCCGCGTTGTGATAACGGAAACCGAGTACCAACAACTTTCAGCAATTTTGGACGATTTCGTCTATGGTGTTGGTGAAGATGAAGACCACCCCTTATCGGCAGCGATGACGTTGGTCGGTACGCTTATTAAGGTGTATGAGGATGAACACTTTCCAAAGTTGGTAGATCTCTTTCCTGAACCGGCAGAGGAAATATAGATTGAAAACGGACAGAAGTCTACAACTTGGAGCAGGAAGCGTTGAGGGTGCTTGATGTGAAGGTTATATATGCGCGGTGAAACGAGTGATAAGAGGCACTGGTAGGAGAATATTCTATGAAACTATTTTTTAAAATATGGTACTGGCTTGTGGTAATAGTGGTTCTGATACTTGCAGCAGGTATAACAACTCTGTTTCCACAAACGAGTGATGTTCCTGTATCTGAGGAAACAAAACCTCTTGATACCGCAGATAAGGTTGAACCCCAACAAGCAGTTCCTGTGTCCAGTTCTCCTGACGTAAATATTGATTCTTCCGACAAGGTTGAACTTCAACAGATCTTCAATGACTTGAGAAAGGAATATCTGGACACCCGAGATGGGGTGATTAATTGGTGGTTACAATTCATTACTATAGTCCTTGCCTTCTTCGGTATTGTTGTTGTAGTTTTAGGTTATTTTGGACTTCAAGAGTTTAAGAAACTTAAAGCTGAAGCGGAGAAAGATGCTAATGAAATAAAGGAGTATCTCACTGAAGTCATGGAAAGGGGCGAGGCACTTGAGAAAGCCAGAGAGGAAGCAGAAAATAGTGAAGTAAGAGCAGCATCCGATGAAGTCATGCAAAGGATGAGAGAAACGTTAAGTGCCGAGGTGTTTGCTACTCTCTCTAACGATCAAGAATTTGAGAAAGAGCTGCGAGATTTTGAACAAATTCCCAATCTATCTTTCGTAGACAAAGCGATGGTTGAGGCTTACAAGTTGCAGAAAGATGGTAGAATTGAGGAGGCGGTCCAGAAGTGGCGTTCTATTGCTAATATCGTCGATGAAACTGATAAAAACCTCGCTGCCCGCGCGTGGAGTTCTGTGGGATATCTCCTTTCAGAGCAGGAACAAGCAGAAGACGCAATTTCTGCTTATGACAAGGCAATAGAGATGAGAGCAGATTATGCGGGTGCTTATTACAATCGAGGCAGACAAAAAGTTGAACTGGGTCAGTACCTTGATGCTATAGGGGACCTTGATAAGGCAATCAACTTAAATTTTGATGAAGCCAAAGTATACATATTTCGAGGAATTGCGAAATTTGAGCTTGATAAGCATGCTGATGCCTTTACTGACTTTGATAAAGCCATCTATATGAAGCCAGATTATCCCAATGCTCATGCTATTAGAGGTGAAGCGAAAGCGAGGTTAAATGATATAGGGAGCGCAAAAATGGATTTCCAAAATGCTTTAGGATTAGCGAAAGAACACGAGAACAAGGAACTCATAGCTGCCATTGAGAAAAACCTTCAAGAACTTAATGAAACGGAATAGCAATCTTCGGAGAACATTCGATAGGATTCAGCGAGTTTCAAAATAGAATTTAAGTTGCAATTTTTTACGAACAGATGTATAATTTAAATTGTCTTTAATATATGAGGAGGGTAAACTGATGGCTCGTATGAAAACTGACTATATATTCTCTACTATCAACAAAGCAAATAAGGCTGACAGTGAAGCGGCTCGTAAGGCAATTGAGGCGGTTCGGGAAGCAGTTCGGGTCTCAAGTAGGAGCCGCACATCTGAAGTAGAGAAAGCGCAGGCCGCATACATCAAAGCCCTCCACGAGGCTGCGAAGAGATTCAGCCGTTCAAAACAACGCTAATCATTGGCAGAACGAGTAGTTCTGTCTATCTTTTTTATTTTGAGATGTAGCGTGATATTTTAACACAATATGTCAGGCATATCCCGGCAATCCTAAAATCTTGTAAATCCTGATTCTGACAATCCCACCTCCCTTCAAAGTGGTTTCCCAAAACACAAAACATACCCGTCATAATCCTTGAGTTCAAACGCTCGGAGACCGTCGTCGGTGTCTGCGAGGGGTTCATGGAATTCCAATCCACGAGACTGATACTCAGCAAACAGTGCGTCAGGATCGGCAACCAGAATGAATGCCTCCCATCTTGCCCACTCGTGTCGGGTGTGGTTCGGGACGGGATGAATATCGTCAGCGATATGTTTGAGAAGGATCCGCACGTTATCACGAGACACTATGGCAAAAAATGGGTCGTCTTCCGGGATAAGCAGGTCTGTCTCAAAACCGAGTTTTTGATTGTAGAAGTCGATTGACGCTGCAAGGTCGTCCACAATAAAAAACGGATAAATTCTTTCAAGCATTGTCTCTTTTGTCATTGTAAATTCTCCTTATGTATTCAGGTGCCTCCGCAAATTTGGTGGTAAAGCTATAAAGTTGGGTTTCGCTATGCGCTTGATGTTGCCCGATGGTGTATGGTGCTGAGATGCGTTTGTGTTGTAGATAGTACCTTTCACGATCTCGCTCTATCCAACCTACAAGATTTGTACAACATCCTAACAGATTCCCACCATGTGTTCAACACAGAAGATTTGATAGAGTTATCGCCCGTCTGGAATGGTAGGATTTTGGGATTATTAAGATACCCGAAACGGCGAGGTTAGGACGGAAACCCCCAAGCAAAAACACCTCGCCAGCGGCGATGGGTACAGCGTAGATGCGGTTACAAACCGCACCTACCGTACCTGGGAAAGGTTCGTAAAAGCACAGTTGACACATCCGAAGCCTTCCGGTATACTAACAATGACTACCACACGTTTAAACTGAGCAGGACTTACGTAATTTTGACCATAGGCACTTTTGTTAAAGGGAGAATCGAAAAGACATAAATGTTCTCGTGGCACAACCTAACAGGTTATGTTACAAAAGAGCATCATGCGTAAGTCCTATTGGGAAAGGAAAGATTTTATGGCAACACTCAGATGGGGCATACTCGGTTGTGGGGATGTCGCTGAATATAAGGGTGGACCGCCTCTCTATAGCGTCGATGATTCAGAACTCATCGCTGTGATGCGGCGGGACCGCGCCAAAGCGGAATCCTTTGCCGAAAGACACGGTGCAAAGCGATTCTATACCGATGTAGACGATCTCCTATCAGACGACGAACTCAACGCGATTTACATCGCAACGCACCCTTATCTCCACTGCGAACAGACACTTCGTACTGCACAAGCCGGCAAACATATCCTCTGCGAAAAACCGATGGCGATGACGGTTGCGGAGTGCCAGCGTATGGTGGATGGCTGCCGCGGCGCGGGTGTTACGCTGATGCTCGCCTATTACCGTAACTTCTATCCAAATATCGTGAAGATGAAGGCGTTGATGGATGAGGGTGCCATCGGGGATCCAGTGCTTGCACGGATCAATCATACCGGTTTTTATGACCCGACTCGGCACGATCTGAGCAGTTGGCGGGTGGACCCAAAAATCAGTGGTGGCGGTGTTTTGATGGATTTGGGTAGCCACCGTATCTCGCTTCTTCAGTATCTGATGGGAAACGTTGAATCCGTCCAAGGCTCTGCGGAGACGGTGCATCTGGATATTGAAGTTGACGACTCCGCTGTGTTTACGCTCCGTTTTGAGAGCGGTGCACACGCCGTTGCGAATATCAACTGGAACGTTGGCGTTTCGATTGACGACGTTGAAGTCTACGGCACGGAAGGGGCTTTAAGGTGTTCGCCGTTGAACAGCGGGAACTTGACATTGGAAAAATCGGGTGAGCAGATTGCGATGCATCAGACACCGTTTCCTCACACACATACAGGGCTTGTGGAAGATTTCGTCAATCACCTCAAGACGGGTGAACCGATTCGGTGTACGGGTGAGTGGGGGTTGCAGACGAATGCGATTATCGCGCAGATAATGAAATAATAGGTTGTGACGCAGATATTGAGAGGATACTTGATGATACGCGTGCTGTGGAACGCTACCGCCGCTACTTTCACAAATTTCCGTATGAGGAACAGAGGATAGTTTTTGTGAAAAACATGATTTTGATACCCGCTGGCAGACTTGAAATAGGAAGTGTTGACGCATTCTATATTGACGCACACCCTGTGACAAATCTTGAATATCAGCAGTTTCTATTAAAAAACCAGCAGTGGCAAAAACCGTATATTGAGGATAAGTTTCACGACGGGGACTATCTCAAAGATTGGGAAGGCAACGATTATCCGAGCGGGAAAGCGAACCAACCCGTAAGGTGGGTAAGTTGGTTTTCGGCAATGGCGTATGCACAATGGGCAGGAAAGAGGCTGCCAACAGAGACAGAGTGGGAATATGCGATGCGCGGCGGGTTTGCCAATCTGAAATATCCGATTTGGGAATGGTGTCTTGACTTATTTGACGACGATTTTTTCTTTGCCATGCCTCGCAAAAATCCACGCGCAGGTACCAACGAGGTAGAGTGGATAATAAACAATTTCACAGACATTGAAACGCTACCCGTAAGGGCTTTACGCAGCAAAGATATCTGCGTCACCAATCGCTTACTGCTTTCACCTACAAACACACTCTACGAATACAGTTTCCGTTGTGCAGCATAAAACGGAGGCAGAGGATACCGAGGCAAAATTGAGGAGAAGTTTGGCACGTTGATCTGGGAATGGTAGCCAAAGTCAGACCGTCAGGATCGCGCACTTGTCACTGTTGTCACGCATACAACGAGTACCCGCGGCTCAAGGTTTGAAATCCCTATAAACAAGGCGAGGTTAGGAAACCTCGCCAGCGGTAAAAATTGATTTTCTGGAAACTAACTGATTCGTTCGGATTCTAAGGTTAGCCAATCTCCATACGCTCTCGGCATCTCTGCGGGTGATTCCAAACCGGATTCCTCACGCCACCTTAACAACGGATGTCCCCGATCTTTTTGCGGGAGATCGACGCGTGTGCCGTACGCCGCCGATTCAAATATCCCCATCATCATCTCAATGATATGCCGTCCCTCGGTGCCGCTGCACGTATGCGGTCTGCCTTCATCCAACGCATTGACATAATCCTCCACGAACCAGTAATCCGCTTCCGATGCGCTGCTTTTGGGATCGTAGTGTTCAGGATAGATGAGTTCCAACGTTTCCCACTGATCGTGCGTTCCGTCGGGGAGATAGTGTGGTGTCGGTAACAACCATGCCCCGGCACTTTTCCAGAAGAGTCTGCCTTCAGTACCGTAGAGTTCCATAGAGTAGGCATCGGTGTCCATCGTGTGGAACCGGTGTTGGAGTAGCGTACCCGTGACGTTCCCTTCATACTGTAGCGTTGCGGTGATGTATTCACCTGCGATCGTCCCCATACCGCTCGGCGACGGTACAACATCGGTGGGTGTGATTGGTTTACCACCCGTCGTCAAATGCGCAACAACACTCTGGCAGCGTTTCCCGAAGTGGAGCATGTTATTGAGCATGTGTGTGCCGATGTTCATCAAGCCGTAGCCCCCGTAGTAGCCTTTCCCACTCCCGTACATATAACGTAACTCACCGATTTTTCCTGCGTTAAACGCACGCGCCAATGCTTGCATAGAAGCACCGACTCTGCCTTGATGGTGTACGGCGACTTGCACGCCTTTCGCTTTCGCTTTGGCGATAACGGCATCCGCTTGCACGAGATCCACGCACATCGGTTTTTCGACCTCAATGTTGACACCGTGTTCCAGCACGCGCATACACAAGTCGTAGTGAAATTCCGTCCCGGTGGGAATCGCAACAATGTCGGGTTGGATCTGCCGAATCATTTCGTCCAAATCGGTGAACCTTGCTGCAACCTCAACCTCGTCTCCGAGCGCGTTGAGCCGCTCTTCAACCAAGTCGCAGAGTCCGACGATTTCTGTGCGTGGATGGGCATGATATGCCCGTGCTGCTGCCGTTCCGCGCCCTCTACATCCCAAAATTCCGATTCGATATGTCTTCATTGCCCTCTCCTTTCTCTCGTTTAATTGCCCTCGTATCCATCTACCTCTGCTTTACCTGTGCTGCTTATATTTCCGATTGTATCATAACACGTTTAAGCGGTCAAGGGATTCAGGCCTATTTATAGTAAACCTTAGAATTAATTGGACACTTTAAAGAGGCGAGGTTAGAAACCTCGCCAGCGGTAGTGGCGGTTTGGGTCTAATGAGATGTCTGTTTATTTTTCAGGGTTACCATAGTTTTGGGTTTCCCAAGCATTTTGAACGGACAGTCGCGAGCACAGCTCGCTCCTACAGAAGAGAGCGTTTGAAAAAACGACGAAAGTATAGAGAACTAAATGACCCTGTAAGGGATTTGATTTCTCTTGACTCTACTTCTCAAATCTGTTATCTTTTCAATAACGCGAAAGTTATTTTAGATTTTTTTTATTTATCGTGATGCCCTAATTCAAGAGCTATTTCTCGAACTCAGCTTTTTCATATAACATCCTAAGTGCCTTTGCCGCTTTGAACTATTAAAGGTAGCTTGCAGTGAATAACTCGATAAAATTCGTATTCATCTTAATTCTATGCTTCTCCATCGTTTTTATTCAATTTTCCGCAGCCTTTGAGCTGATAGAAACCTATACGGTTGCTGACGGTCTTGTCGGTCCGATAGTCCCAGTTATTTTTCAGGACAGTCGCGGTGCGCTCTGGTTCGGTTCCGATAGGGGTGGTGTCAGTCGTTTGAACGGCAGAACTTTTGTGCCTTACACGGCTTCTCCAATCACTTCAGAGGAGATGCCGGCATCTGGTGTTGAACCCGGGGCACTACTTGGACGAACGCGACAAATCGTCGAAGACAAGTGGGGGCACATCTGGTTTCTTACGCGAGATGACTCAGATCAAACGGGTCACGTCAGCCATTTTGATGGCATATCCATCAAACTGATCGGAAAAGGAAATTTCCTCATTGTTGACAAAGCTGGCGACGTGTGGGTTAGCGAAAATCAGCGGTTAACGAAATACACCACCTCAGGTGTCCAAAAGTCGCCAGAGGCATATCCGAACGAAATTGAAGACGAAGCTCTCCGCCAGTCAACCGGAACATTGACAATAAACGTCATCTTTGAAAGCAGGGACGGAACTCTCTGGCTTGGTGGTAACGAAGGAGCACAAGAAAAAAATGGTGTCATTCTAAGTTTTCGTGAGAATCCTTGGACAGCCGTAAAATCCAGCAGTAGCGATGAGGCAAATGGTAAAACGGAGATTAAAACGGAGCGTCGTATCCAACCAAAGGTCGGTTTCATACGTTACGATACGTCCCACCTTAATGCAGTTGGTAACATTGACGTGATAACGGAAGATGCCTCTGGAAACCTTTGGTTCGGTGGCTATAATTTTCTCCTGAAGTTGGATGGAGAAACCTTTAATCAGGTCCTTCCGTTAGACGCAGCGCAAAGTAGGCGTAGATGGTATAGATCTCTCGGGGAAGTTTCAATCCAGCGCGACACGAAAGGACGCTTCTGGTTTAACGATGGTCGCACTACAAGATGGTGGGACGGTTCACGCCTGCAGACCCCTAACAATGCGCAAGAGATTCTTAAAATCGAGGACACTTGGGGAAATCTATGGTTTACTAACCAAAGAGGGGAAGTGCGCCTATACGACGCAGCTCTGAATTCAATCCCGTATAGTGCCAGCGGTGAGTTCGGTATTGACGGAATTCGCACGGTTTTTGAAGCGATGAACGGCGATCTGTGGTTCGGACACGATAGCGGTGTGACGGTATTTAACCCAAGACCCGCTATTCAGAATCACGGCACTGGCATTGGTAGTAGCGTTAGAGGGAAATCGCGTTTCGCATTTTGGACAGACATTGTAAAAATATTTGAAGTCGGTGAATACATTTGGTTCATCAACGAACCGATATTCAGTGAAAACGCGACGCGATACACGTTTTTTCGCTACAGAAACGAATCTTTCAATGAGGTTTCTATCTTTATCAAGCCAAAAGCAGGAGACCTCAGAAAAGGTTCTGGCAGGCATCCGAATCTACTTGTTACCGAAGGGGAACACCGATGGATAGCTTTTGGAGGGCATATCTTCAAAGTAGATACGACAGGGTTGCTATGGCTTACAGATCGCTTCCAGAGAATTCCCTTTCAAACAACCTTGGAAATTGATCACGCTGCATCGCTTATAAATGGCTTGCACACAGATACTAACGGCAAGTTATGGGTGCTTTTTGAGAACGGAAAGGTTCAATCCTATCCACAAACGATTGGAGCCGCGACATCTACAAATATCCAGTCGGAGACCCTTCCGCATCTGATGAAAGTAACGAAAATGTTGGAAATTCCATCAGGTACCAAATGGTTCTACAACGCTGTGACAGGAAAGTTGATCCGCTGGAATGTTTCTGATCCAAACAAACCTGTTGTACTCAAGGGAAATTCCAGGACCACGCCGCTCGCAGTCTGGCAGCACCCAACAGAAATGTATGGAAAAGTTACTTTCCTCTTTCCAGATGCTCTCAAGACATATCTTGATAAGGAATTAATCTCAACTAAGGACACTGAACTTGCGCCAGCAAACGCGACTTTAATTTCTCAGGAAGGCACTCTCTGGGTCGCGACATCGCGCGGTGTCGTTCGTTACAATGGAAGACAACTCACAACGTATACAACTAAAAATACGCCTCCGAATTCCAGACAAGAGGGATTTCTTGTTGACAATGTGCAAGATGTGATTGAAGATAGTAGTGGAAGTATATGGTTCGCAACAAAGGGCGGCGGTACCGTCCGATACGACGGCAAAACCTTCGATTTTCTCACTACAAAAGACGGTCTGGCACATAACAACATCTCGAAAATTTATGAATCTGCCAACAAAGATATCTGGTTTGCAACGGAAGGCGGTGTTACACAATATACACCGACGCTCGGCGGACTTCCTCTTCATCGGCTAACCGCCTTAAAGGCTGATAAAACCTACACCGAACTCTCATCGAGTATTACGCTACCGACACGTGGGAATAAGCATATTACCTTCTATGTACGAGGGATCAGCCCACTCCGAGAACGGCTTTCCTATCAATTTAAAATAATCGGCTTGGATAGTCCTGGATGGACAAAACTTTCACCAGAAGAGTTCTCACTTCTGCCCACCAGCACCGGCATTCCATCTGAAAGATGGTTTCCTGCATCCGGCCTGGCAACCCAACAAGACACACAGAATAATAGCGTTCAACAGGAATTTCAAAACCAAAACGGCATTCTATGCATACGATATACAGGTCTCAAGGCGGGTACCTATAGTTTCATTGCCAAGGCTTTTCGCGAAGGTTGGCCCTACACGCAACCGCCCGCCGTGGTTGACTTTAATATCCCTTCACCGTTCTGGACTCGGTGGCGAACATATCTCCCTACACTCATTTTCGCGACGCTCGTCTTTGCGTTGATCGGTCGTTTGTTCATCACTCGAAGGCATACTGCGCAGCTTCGTAACGAAATGTCCCGAAAGGAGGAGGCAGAAATACAGCGAATCCGCGCTGAGTTGAACGAGGCACAAAACATTCAAATGGGACTACTCCCGACAGAATCACCAGATACGAATGAGTTTGATATTGCAGGAATGTCGGTACCAGCAACACAGGTAGGCGGGGATTTTTATGATTATGTGCCCCTCGCCAACGGGAAAATCGCGATTGCCGTAGCAGATGCTGCAGGCAAAGGCTTACGCGGCGCGATGAACGCTGTACTCACGAACGGAATGCTCCACGAAGTTGCCAGATTCAAATCTGGGGCAGATGTTATCCTTACCGACCTCAATGCAGGATTAGCTCCACGCATGTACGGTCCCAGCTTCGTTGCTCTCAACTTGGCAATCCTTAACGAATCCGAGAAACGTATTGACTACGCTAACGGCGGACAGCCCTATCCTATTCTCAAGAGAGGTACTCAAATCATTGAAATTGAAAATAGTGACCTACCTCTCGGCAGTATGAAAAGCGTTCAATATGAATCAGTCGTTTTCGATGTAGCTGAAGGCGATACGCTTATTTTTCACTCTGATGGCCTCATTGAAGCCCTCAACGCTAACGAAGAGATGTATGGAACTGAACGTTTAAAGACATTGGTTTCCCAAATTCCAAGCGAATACACCGCTGCGGAAGTGATTCAATACATTGTTGAAGATGTCAATAAATTTGTTGAAGAAGCAGAGCAGTACGATGATTTAACGCTCGTTGTTCTTAAACGTATATCCGCGTCCGAGTAGAGGTGTTATTGTTGGTTATTTTCGGCGGGATAGGTACTCAGACAGCGCATAGTCAAACGGCGTGGCGGTATCCATCTGCACATAATCGATTTGGCTCGCACCACACCCGCGGCGATAATTCTGAATGAACTGGTTCAATTTTTCAAGATAATCTGCCTTGAGTGTATCCGCTTGCGTTGAAAGCGTCTGTCCGGTTTCCATGTCTCGAAAAACGACAGAACCGGTGTAAGGGAAGGTGAGTTCGGCAGGATCAAGTAGGTGGAAGACAATGACCTCATGTTTCTGATGCCGAAGGTGTTTCAAGGCTGAAATCACTTGCGAGGGTTCGTCAAGCAGGTCGGAGATCACAATAACCAAACCGCGTCTGACAATCCGTTTAGCGAGTTCATGGAAGAGGCCGCTCAACTCGGTTTCCTGACCGGGGGTAGCGTTCTCCAAAGCCGACATAATCGCTCGCAGATGCGTTGCAGCCCCGCGTGGTGGAATATATTGCGTAATATCGGTATCAAAGAGTGCTAAACCGACAGAGTCGCGCTGCTTCAGCATGAGATAGGTGAGTGTCGCCGCGAGGTAGCAGCCGTATTCAAATTTCGTTAATCCCTCCTCTCCGTGTTTATAGTTCATCGAGGCACTGGTGTCAAGGAGGATGTATGCGCGTAGGTTCGTCTCCTCTTCAAACTTTTTGACGTAATACCGATCGGATTTCCCATAGACTTTCCAGTCGATATAGCGAATTTCATCGCCGGGCATATACTGCCGATGTTCTGCGAATTCAACGCTGAACCCTTGATAGGGACTTTTGTGTAACCCCGTAACGAACCCCTCAACGACGAGACGTGCGACGAGTTCCATACCGCCAATTCGAGAGAGTGCGACTGGATCTAAATACTTGTGAGATGTTTGCATATTTTTCCTTGGGCAAATTATTTGAAAGCAGCAACTGCCACGAGGCGTTTCAAGGCAACAGTCTGATGAGTTTGCTTAATATGTTCAATTTCTTTTACCGTCTGGGCAGTCAAGTATCCTTCGCCGCAATTCCGACAATGGACAGTAGGGACATCTTCAATGACGAGGAGTGACTCACCTTTTCCGTAACTCCGTGAGACATAGCGTTGACGCGCACCCTCTTTTCCACAGATATCGCATTTCATTGTTTAAATCCTTTTGCATTCACGGTCCTCGTGGACAATATCGTCTATAAAATACAAGCGTTCTTCATCATCCATAGCGTCCCAATCCAATCCGCGCTCGGCGCATAATTGTCTAACCTTTGATTCGGCCTGTTTTCTATATTCTCCATACCCAGCGCGTGCCTGCTTTGCAAGCACCTTAATTACTTTTAACTTCTCTTCTGGCGGCATCTGCTGTAGAAAATCAATGACCTGCTCGGTCGTTAATTTAAGTGTCAAATTCATGATATTCACCTCCTAAATCTTAAAGTTCAATTATAACAAAAATTTGCCTGAATATCAATCGAAATGCAAAAATTGAAAAATTAATTTGCATTTCTGATACTCACTTTGTGTATAATTTTAATGTAAGATACTTACTACACAGAAAGGACGAGTTCCAATGGGAAATCCAGTTATACATTTTGAAATTGGTGGAAAAGATGTCGAAAGGCTGACCGGTTTTTACAGTTCGGTATTTGAATGGGATATTACGCCCTTAGCAGATCAATTATATGTTGCGGATCCGGCATCAGACAAAGGCATCCAAGGACATCTGTTTCAGACCGAAGAAACGGATTCCACAAGCAACGTCATTATCTATGTTGAGGTTGATGACATACATGCATCACTTGAGAAAGTGGGAAGTCTTGGAGGCGAAATCCTCATACCACCTCAAGCAATTCCGGGAAATGCAAGTCACTTCGCGATGTTCCGAGATCCGAGTGGTAACAAGATTGGTTTGTTGCAACCCAGGTTGTAATTATAGTAGGTATTACTAAGGAGTCAATTTAATGGGAAATCCAGTCGTACATTTTGAAATATCAGGTAGAGATGGTGAGGCGTTAAGCAAGTTTTATAGCTCACTGTTTGGTTGGAATATTAATTATAACACGCACGGTGTTTATAGCGTCGATCCAGCGTCGGAAAACGGCGTAGATGGACACATATTTTCGACAACCGATGATGCTTGCTCTGATAACGGGGTCACGATTTATATTGAGGTTGACGACCTTCAGGCATCCCTGGAGAAAGTGGAGAGTTGCGGTGGTCAAATCCTTGTGCCACCTCGCCCTATTCCGAGTGGGATGGGTTCCTTCGCGCTGTTCCTCGATCCAAGCGGAAACTGCATCGGTTTGTATCAGCCTAAGGTGTGATTGTCTGTCATTTGGGTATAAAATCGCAGTGTTAATGCATGGACTCACAAAAAAATAGGGTGGTGAACTGAGTTTCACCCCCCTGTTTCTTTAAACCATACAGGCAATTTTAGGTAAGCAACGGCTTCAGCCAACGCTTTGCCGTTTCCATGTCCATACCGGTCCGTTCCGCATAATCCGCAACCTGATCCTCCCCGATTCTACCGATACTGAAATATCGAGACTCTGGATGCGAATAATACCAGCCACTCACAGACGCTGCCGGAAACATCGCCAGACTTTCCGTGAGAGAAATACCCGTATTTTCTGGGACATTCAGCAGGTCAAACAGCACCCGCTTCTGATTGTGATCTGGACATGCAGGGTATCCAGGTGCCGGACGGATCCCGCGATATCTCTCAGCAATTAAATCCGTATTATCCAACGCCTCATCTGGTGCGTACCCCCAAAGCGTTGTGCGGACGTACTGGTGCATCTGCTCTGCGAACGCCTCCGCCAAGCGGTCTGCGAGCGCCTTCGCCATGATGCTGTTATAATCGTCCTGTTCCCGCTCAAATTCAGCACAGAATTCGGAGACACCGATGCCCGTTGTCACCGCAAATGCCCCGATATAATCCTGAACGCCAGTCCCTTTCGGTGCGATGAAATCACCAAGGCTGAGGTTCGGTCTCATAAACGGCTGTTCCGTCTGTTGACGGAGGTGATGCAACGTCCCGAGCGTTTCTGTGCGTGCCGTATCTGCGTAAATCTCGGTATCCTCGCCGACCCCGTTTGCAGGAAACAAGCCCACGACGGCACGTGCCTTAAACCGTTTTTCTCTCAGGATGATATGAAGCAGGTTTTCAGCATCTTTAAGAAGTTTGCGCGCCTCCTCACCGACTTCCGGGTTGTCTAATATATTGGGATATTTACCGCGGAGCCCCCACGTCGTAAAGAACGGACTCCAGTCGATATAGTCAGCCAGTTTCGCTAACGGATAGTCGTCAAAGACTTGCGTACCTATCAGGCGCGGCGTAGGAGGCTGGTAATTTTGCCAGTCCAGCGCGGATCTGCGTTCCTGTGCGACATTGAACGGAAGTAAGTTCGCCTGTTTCCGGTTTTTCGACCGCCGTTCTCGAATATCTGCGTATTCCTCACGCGTCTGATCGGTAAATGTCCGCTGTTTCTCAGGGCTCATCAAGTCGCTGACAACCCCAACGCTTCGGGAAGCGTCTTTGACATGGACTGTTAAGCCGGTATAGACAGGTTCAATCTGAACAGCGGTATGTATCTTTGAGGTCGTTGCCCCCCCAATGAGGAGTGGAATACGGAAGCCTTCACGTTCCATCTCTTCAGCAACGTTTACCATTTCATCTAATGACGGCGTGATGAGTCCACTCAATCCGATAATATCAGCGTTTTCTCGGCGTGCCGCCTCCAGAATATCTTCCGCGGGGACCATCACTCCGAGGTCAACAATGTCATAGTTATTACATCCGAGCACAACCCCGACGATGTTTTTACCGATGTCATGAACATCGCCTTTCACCGTCGCCATCACAATTTTGCCTCTGGATCGGATTGCTCCCTCCGCCTGCTCCTTTTCAATATACGGAATGAGCTGCGCAACCGCCTTCTTCATGACGCGCGCGCTTTTTACCACTTGCGGTAGGAACATTTTGCCGTCCCCAAAGAGTTCACCGACGCGGTTCATACCGTCCATCAAGGGACCCTCAATCACCTGTATCGGACGTTCATAGTTCTGCCGTGCTTCCTCTGTGTCGGTTTCCACGTATGCAAGGATGCCTTCGACGAGGGCGTGTCGGAGCCGCTCTTCAACCGGCGATTTTCGCCACTTTCGACTGACCCGCTTCTTTTTACCTTTCCCGTGGAGCGTGTTCGCCAGATTAACAAGTCTATCCGTCGCGTCCTCTCGGCGGTTGAACAGGACATCCTCCACGGCTTCTAAGAGCGGCTTGGGGAGATCGTCATAGACGGCGAGCTGCCCAGCGTTGACGATTCCCATATCCATGCCAGCATTGATTGCATAATAGAGGAACGCCGCATGCATCGCCTCTCTGACGGGATCGTTACCCCGGAACGCAAATGAAATATTACTGACCCCCCCACTGACGAGGGCGTGTGGACACGTAGCTTTGATTTCTCTGCAGGCTTCAATAAACGCCCGCGCATATTCGTTGTGTTCTTCAATACCCGTCGCAACAGCGAAAATATTCGGGTCGAAGATGATGTCCTCCGGGGGAAAACCGACCTCTTCGGTCAGGAGTCGATAGGCTCTCCGACAGATTTCGACCTTCCGTTCGTATGTATCCGCTTGACCTTCTTCATCAAACGCCATCACAATCACCGCCGCCCCGTATTGACGCACCGTGCGCGCTTTTTCTAAGAAATCTTCCTCGCCCTCTTTCAAACTGATCGAATTGACGATCCCTTTCCCCTGAATACATGCCAACCCCGCCTCTATCACCTCCCATCGACTGGAATCCAGCATAATCGGCACACGACTGATATCCGGTTCTGCCGCAATGAGATTCAGGAACTTCACCATTGCCGCTTTGGCATCTAACATACCTGCGTCCATGTTGATGTCAATAAGTTGTGCCCCGTTTTCTACTTGATCGCGCGCAACTTCCAAGGCAGCCTCATAGTCTTCTTTTTTTATCAGCGTTTCAAATCGTCGGGATCCTGTTACGTTTGTCCGCTCACCTACGTTAACAAACAGAGAGTCCGCGGTGATATTGAAAGCCTCCAAGCCGCTGAGTCGGCAGGCGCGTTCTTGTGGCATCGGGTCTCGCGGCGGGTATTCAGCAGCGATCTTCGTAATCGTTTCAATATGTTCAGGGTGAGACCCACAGCAACCACCGACGATATTGACAAACCCGTTTTCTGCGAATTCGCGAACCCATTTCCCCATCTCTTCTGGGGACTGTGTGTAGCATCCGAGTTCATCGGGGAGCCCTGCGTTCGGATAACAGATAGTCGGGATGTCAGCGATTTTCGCCATCTCAGCGAGATACGGACGTATCTGTTGCGCCCCGAAGCCACAGTTCAACCCGACAGCGAGCAAGTTTGCGTGCCGGACGGAGTTCCAGAAGGCTTCAACCGTTTGTCCAGAGAGGTTTCTGCCGCCACCGCCGCTCCTGTCAGAGGAGACCATGAGCGGGATGTCAATACCTCGTGCTTCAGCAAGGGCGTGTATGGCAAAAAGCGCGGCTTTGCAGTTAAGCGTATCCATGACGGTCTCAAGGAGGAGGAAGTCTGCACCACCATCAATCAAGCCTTCCGCTTGCGTCGTGTAAGCAGAGATGAGTTGTGAGAAAGTGATATTCCGATAGCCGGGATCGTTCACGTCTGGGGAGATAGAACAGCTCCGATTCGTAGGTCCCATACTGCCGGCAACGAAACGTTGTTTGTCCAGGGATGTCCATTTATCTGCGACCTCGCGGGCAATGCGCGCCGCGGCGTAGTTGACTTGATAGGCGTAGTCCTGAAGTTGGTAGTCCGCCATCGACACGGATGTACTCGTAAAGGTATTTGTCGCGAGAATATCCGCACCAGCACGGCAATAGTCGGCGTGTATTTTTCGTATGATGTTCGGTTGTGTTATGGAGAGGAGGTCGTTGTAACCTATGAGTTCACACGGATGATCGGCAAATTGTTCGCCTCGAAAATCTGCCTCTGTGAGTCGATAGGTCTGCAACAGCGATCCCATTGCACCATCGAGGACCAAAATCCGTTTCTTCAGTTCATTTTTAAGGTATGTTATTTTTTCGGTGTCTGCCATAGATATATTATATCCTTCTTTAGATAGACGCTTCCCAAGTCTTCAAGTCTTGCGCGCACATCAATATGTCGTGTATTATAATATATCACAGAAAAAATAAGTTTGTCCATTGAAAGTCTATAAAGCCGCTTATGCAAACGCAAAACGAAGCATGCGAACGCTCGCCATACGCCCATAAATACGCTGTCCATTTTGATATACTTCCAGAAATCTCTTATCTCAACGAAGAATTACCGCTCTTAATAGCGGATCTTTTGCCAATTTTTCACGGTTTCCCGCAAGATGTCTGGATCTCTGAAAAATGGGTAGACGAAGGACTCGATTTCTGTCGGGTTGTTTTCTGGGTGTGTGCCGAATCCCCAGATGCGATTAAAACTTTCGGCAATTGGTTTCAGGCGATATTCCGAGAACGATCCGTCGCCGAAGTCTTAGAACGTCTTGTCACGTGCGCCTTAGACGATCCTAATGATATTGAAGTTATCCTAACGGATTGGACGCGGTTGGCGAATTGAGAGCGATGTAAAATTGGCACCATATAAATGGAATTTTATGTCTACTAATTTATAGGATTCACCATAGTTTTTCGTGATTCAAGTGTTCCGTCGTTCGTAGTAGCGAAACCATTTATTGCCTGTTATATCCCTTACAAAACGTGCGATGAATCGCACAACTACAAACGCGCGCGCTCATGGTTGAAAAACCGGACAATCCAGTGAATTTTTAAACCTAAATGCCCTATTTTCGGCCAAAATAATGTTGACATCCTGAAATAAATCATGCTATAATATTGAGGTAGAAATTAGTCGTCTAACCACACAATTTGGCAAAATAGGAGATAGTAATGATCCGACGAACCCACTGGATCACTACGTTGGGAAGATTTGTAGGATTCCAAAATTCGCTGTTAATCGTCGCGCTCCTCTCAGTGTTGTTTATTAACAACGCATATCCACAAACCGTTGATGAAATCTTTCAGAATTTCAAGATAGCGTACGAGAAATCTAACAATTTCAGTGCGAACTTTGAGGAGACGACGCTGTTTTCAAATAAGAGAAGTGTCGCTCGCGGACGTTTTATATTTGGCAAACCGAATCTGCTCCGTAAGGAGTATGTCGATAAGAAAGATGCCGAAAAGGTTGTCCAACTCACTGTTTTAGATGGCGAATACGGCTGGACCTATACACCCATACTGAATCAAGTCAATAAGATGAAGTGGAATAACCCTGAACGTCGCGAACTACTACCCGGTATTGGAGCATCCCTTGAAGATGTCCAAAAAAACTACGATATGGCTCTTATTCCTGACGAATTTGCGAATCCAAAAGGTATCCATCAAATTGAGTTGACCCCGAAACCTCATATGGTGCGCACGACTGCTAAGGAAACACTTCAAATCTGGGTAAAATCCGGCGAATGGCTGCCGGTGCAATTTGGCTACAAAACCGAGTTTGAAGACGGTACGCGTCAAAGTGTAATTGTCGCGCTGACAGAGATTGAACGAGACAAGAAATTTGCACCGGATCTTTTTAAATTTGTGGTGCCTAAAGATGCCGAGGTCATCGACCTCTCCGACAATTAGGTGTAATCTCTGATTATGAGATAAGGCCTGGTCTTTCGGGAACACACTATGGATTTCGGTACCCTTTTACGATTGGCAAATCTCCTAACGATTTTACGACTCTTCCTGATACCGCCGTTTATATTCTGCTTTCAGGCAGATATGATGTGGGCTGCGCTCACTATTTTTGCTGTCGCTGCGCTGACAGATAATTTGGATGGCAAAATCGCACGAAAACAGGGCGTGACGGGTTTCGGAAAATTCATGGATCCACTCGCTGACAAGTTGTTAATGGGTGCTGCTCTAATCTGTTTCGCTTTTTTTACCCCTGTTAAGGGTGGGCTCATTCCGGTGTGGATGGTTCTTGTGATCATGGGTCGCGAAGTTTTCGTTACGTTCTTACGAGTTGTTTTTGTTGCAAAGCATGGGCAGGTCGTTTCTGCAAGTCAATGGGGAAAATACAAGACGACTTCGCAACTCATTGTTACCATTGTCGGTTTAGTTTTACTCGCGTTGCAAGACCAACTGAACACGGCACTCATTATGCGGAGTCGAGGTCCTATCTATTTTATGATGTATGTGCCGTTAGTGCTCACAGTCGGATCTGGCATGGAATTCCTTATTAACAATCGCAAATCTTTATTTGCGCTGGTTCATTCAACACGTTATGATCCAGAAGCAGGTGCGTGATGGACATAGTCAAAGGCACGGTTGTTCGCTGTTTTGTAGCAGTTGAGATTCCAGCATCGATACAGGTACTGCTAAAACCAGTGCAAACACACCTTGAGTCGCAGATTCGCAAGGCTTCATGGACAAAACAAGGAAATTTCCATCTCACGTTGAAGTTCCTCGGCGATGTCCATCCTGAAGGGATTAATGATGTAAGCGAAGCCGTTCAGCGTGTAGCAGATACGTATTCAGCATTTTCTATTGCTTTCGGCGGCATAGGTGCTTTTCCGAATCTGGATCGTCCGCGTGTCATCTGGATGGGCATAAAACAGGGTGCATCGACTTTGTCACACCTTGCCAAAGCTATAAATCTTGAATTAGTAGATCTCGGTTTCTCAATAGACAATCGATTTCATCCACACCTCACACTCGCGCGGCTCAGAACCACAACGAATCTTGAATCTTTAAAGAATATTCTATGTAAGTATGATACAATTAAGGGTGGATCAATGAATGTAAACGAAATTACACTCATGCAGAGCCAGCTCCACCGAAACGGGGCAATCTATACGCCTTTAAGCTTATGCCATTTTCCCGTGTAATGCCATGCCTGAAGCACCCATTTTCGACTGCGGGTGCAACATAAGGAGAAACATTAAAACATGCAAGATGAACAGAAACAGAAAGCCATTGACCAAGCGATCTCACAAGTAGAGCGCGAGTTCGGTAAAGGTGCTATCATGCGCTTCACGGACAATGAAGTTGTTCCCGTTGAAGCGATTCCAACGGGTTCTCTCGCGCTTGACCTTGCCCTTGGTGTAGGCGGTGTCCCGCGCGGTAGAATTATTGAAATTTTCGGACACGAAGCCACCGGAAAAACCACGTTAGCACTCCATATTGTTGCCGAAGCACAAAAGTTGGGCGGCACGGCTGTGTTCATTGATGTTGAGCACGCACTTGATACCACCTACGCCCGAAATATCGGTGTCAATATGGAAAATCTATTGATCGCACAACCTGATGCCGGGGAACAAGCGTTAGAAATCGTTGAAACACTCATCCGCAGCGGTGCGATCGACTTGGTAATCATTGACTCTGTAGCCGCTTTGACACCGCAAGCCGAAATCGAAGGTGAAATGAGTGAAGCACATGTCGGTTTGCTGCCTCGCTTAATGTCCAAAGCACTGCGGAAGTTATCAGGTGTCACAAATAAGTCTCAAACCTGTGTTATCTTTACAAATCAGATCCGACAAAAAATTGGAATTATGTTCGGTAACCCAGACACAACGCCTGGTGGACTCGCGCTCAAGTTCCATGCTTCAGTCCGGTTAGAACTCCGCCGTGGCACCCAAATCAAAGATGGTGATCAGATTCTTGGGAGCGGTGTGCGCGTTAAAGTGGTGAAGAATAAAGTTGCTCCTCCTTTCAAAGAGGCAGAATATGACGTTACCTTCGGAAAGGGTATCTCTAAAGAGGGAAATCTTTTGGATATTGCTGTAGACAATGAATTTATCCAGAAGAGCGGCTCTTGGTTTGCTTACAACGACGAACGCATTGGACAAGGCAGAAGCAATGCCAAGAAGTATCTGGAAGACAACCCAGAGATTGCCGCAGAAATTGAGGTAAAAATACGGGAAACCTTAAGTATGGCACCAGAGTCTACCGCTGGTGCGATTCCTGAAGACGAAGAACTCAATGGAGATGGGACTGAGGCGTAACAAGGGCATGACGAGGATTCTATACCGCACCACTCCTGAAGTATGCATGACTTGTATAGCGAGGTTTGCGTGCCTCGCTATACAAAAATCCACCAAAAACATCGAAAAAGAAAAATATCATGTTTTTCTTGACACAATTTTTTTTGGTATGCTATACTCTAATAAAAGCGTTGGGTTTACAAACTTAAAACCCATCCGAATCCAGTTATCTGTGTAACGGGCTTTCACCGCTACGAGTGGAATCGAAAAATCGTTTTGGAAAGTGAGAACTTCACGTATGGCTATCAAAAGAGGAAATTCCATGGATTCCTTCGAGGAGCAACAGAAATGCGATGCTGTTTGGTATCAACAGCAGATCCGCACACTCCAAGGGACTATTGACATGCTTGAAAGTGAACTTGAAAGCATGCGACAGCAACAGAATGCTGTATATGTCAAGGACCTTGAAACTCGACTCTATGAAATGCAACGTGAGTTGATGACGGCACACCGGCGCAACAAGAAACTCACCAACACACTACAAGAGGCGAAAGAGAAACTGCAAATCCTCAAGGAAAAGGTTGCGCAACTCAGCGCACCCCCCAACAATTACGGAGTCTTCCTCGCCTCAAACGAAGATGGCACCGTCGATATTGACATCAGCGGTAGGAAATGGCGCGTCAACCTTGATCCGGCACTCCGAGATAAAGACCTTGCGGTTGGACAAGAGGTTATTGTTAATAGCGGAATGAACGTCGTTGATATCAAAACTGCTGAAAGGCACGGGGACGTTGTTAAAATTAAAGAGAGAATTGCAGATGAACGTGCCATCGTGAATCTCCGTACCGATGAAGAACGGGTTGTCAGAATAGCGGAATCCCTCAAAGAGGAGACACTGAAAACCGGTGATAATGTACTTCTCAACCATACGACCAGCATGCTCATGGAAAAACTTCCTAAACGGGAAGTTGAAGATTTACTGCTTGAAGAGGTACCAGATATCGGTTACTCGGACATTGGTGGACTTGATATCCAAATAGAAGCGATCCGAGATGCCATAGAGTTGCCATATCTGTATCCAAACGAGTACAAGGAATTCAATCTTTCGCCGCCGAAAGGTGTACTTCTCTACGGCCCCCCGGGTTGTGGTAAAACCTTAATAGCTCGAGCTGTCGCCAGCAGCATCGCTGAACGCGTCCGAAAAGAGACGGGCAGAGATGAGGTTCGCGGCTATTTCATCAACATCAAAGGACCGGAACTTCTAAATAAGTACGTCGGTGAGACTGAACGTAAAATTCGGGAAGTATTTCAAAAGGCACGCGATAAATCGAAAGAAGGGTTTCCTGTTATCATTTTCTTCGATGAAATGGACTCTCTGTTCCGCTCGAGAGGCATGGGAATCTCATCCGATATGGAATCAACGCTTGTACCGCAGTTCCTCTCCGAAATTGATGGCGTTGAGAACCTTCGGGATGTTATTGTCATTGGTGCCAGTAATCGGCAAGATCTTCTTGATCCTGCTGTTTTAAGACCCGGTAGGCTTGATGTGAAAATTAAAATTGACCGCCCCAACCTTGAGGGTGCTAAAGATATTTTCGCTATATACCTGACCCCGGAACTTCCTTTCTCTGAAAAATCTTGCCAGCAGTTCGATGGAGATACAGAGGCTATCGCAAAGCACTTTATTGATGAAGCGGCAAGCGAAATGTACGCAACGACTGATGAAAATCGGTTCATTGAAGTAACTTACGCCCGCGGCGAACGCGAAACCCTCTTTTTCAAAGATTTTGTCAGTGGAGCAATGATTGAAAACATCGTTTCACGAGCGAAGAAAACAGCGATAAAACGCTTTATCGGTTCTGATGGAATTGACAAAGGGATGTGCTTAGAAGATCTCAAAGCAGCTATCCGAGAAGAGTATCACGAAAACGAGGATCTTCCGAACACTACGAACCCTGATGATTGGGCAAAAATCTCGGGCAGGAAAGGTGAAAAGATCGTCAATATCCGTGCTTTGATTAATGAACCCGTACAGGAGAAAAAACAGAACGTTCGGGTGACCCGAGGCGGCACATTCCTTTGATGGCTGTCAGCAATCAGCCATCGGCTGTCAGTAAGATAGCATGCTTCGCAGTGAGCCAATCAGTTTGCGTCAACATCGGATATTCCTTATTGAGAAGGTTTCCGCGTCAACGGCGCACTGACTGCTAACCGCTGACTGCTGATGGCTAATAAAAAAATGGAAATACCAATAATAATGGGAACAGAGACTGAGTATGGGATCTCAGTCAAAAATGCACGCGAGCAAGATCCGGTTGCTGCTTCTACCTTGGTAGTTAACGCCTATAAAACTGCGAGGGGTGATATTCCGAGCGCGACTTCTTCCGTCACATGGGACTATGAACAAGAAAGCCCTTTGATGGACGCTCGCGGGTTTCTTGCAGAAACGGAAACACCTATCAGCGAGGCAGATACTAACAGCGTCGTCAATGATATTTTGATAAACGGTGGACGTTACTATGTGGATCATGCCCATCCTGAGTATTGCACGCCGGAATGTGCGAATGCACGGGACTTACTCCTCTACGAAAAGGCGGGTGAATTAATATTAGAAGTCAGTAGGGTAACAGCCGAACGTCTCCTGCTCGACAACCAAGAAATTATCATCTATAAAAACAATACCGATTACAAAGGACACAGTTACGGTTCTCACGAAAACTACCTTATGTCCCGCAAAGTGCCGTTTGATGCGATTGTTGATGGATTGATTCCTTTTCTCGTGACGCGCATCATTATCACGGGTAGTGGTAAAGTCGGTGCAGAAAACGGGAATAACGAAGTAGATTACCAGATATCTCAACGCGCCGATTTTTTTGAGAAAGAGGTGGGGTTGAGTACTATGGTGAATCGCCCTTTGATTAATACGCGCGATGAACCGCATGCTGATGACAAAATTTATCGACGTTTGCACGTCATCGTCGGCGACTCTAACATGTCCGAATTCAGTATCTATCTCAAAGTTGGCATTACCTCCATAGTACTCCAACTGATCGAGAAAGGGGTTGTCGGTAAAAAATTCAGTTTAAAGGACCCTGTCGCGGCAATAAAACATATTTCACGAGACCTTTCATGTAAAAATCAGATAGAACTTGCAGACGATCAACAGTGGACACCCATAGAAGTTCAGCGTGCATATCTCGAACTCGCACAGCAACATCTAACGCCTGAAGAACGGACACCTGTCGTTGAAGATGTCCTCGAAAAATGGCAATATGTCCTTGATAATTTAGAAATTGATCCGATGCGGCTCAGTCAACATCTTGACTGGATTATTAAAAAGAAATTGATAGAGGCTTATCGCAAACGGCACGGATACCAGTGGGACGACGCGCATGTGCAGATGCTTGACTTACAGTACCACGATATTCGCCCAGACAAAGGGCTTTATATTAGACTGTTGAAAAACGGACATGTGAAACGGTTGCTCAGCCATGAAGAAATTGTGCATGCGATGCACTATCCGCCTGTGGATACCCGTGCATATTTTCGCGGCACCTGTTTACGGAAGTTTCCGAAGCACATTTATAGTGCCAGTTGGAACTCAATGATTTTTATTGGTAAATCGGGAGGGCTTGATAAAATTATGATGGATCGCCCTCACTTCGGGACACAAAAGATCGTTGGCGAGTTGCTAAACAGCTGTACAGCAGAAGAACTCGTTAGAGAGATCCGAGGTAATTCTTCTAAACCGTATTAACCAGCGTCGTCGGACTGGACCCCAGGTCGCAATCTTACTTCGCTTTATCAGGAGAAAATCATGTCGACTGAAAAACAACAGGAACACATCAATCATCCTGTAGATGAAACCGAAGAGATTGAACTGAACGTCGAATCGAGCGAAATGGACGAGGAGTTCGTCGAAGACTTAGACTCACTTCTTGACGAAATTGATGAGATCTTGGAAGAAGACTCACAGGAATTTGTCGAGAACTATATTCAACGAGGAGGGCAGTAGGAGTGCTTGAACTCGATGATTATGGCACTTCGGACTTCTTTCAAATCCTCAAGCGTCGTCACCCTGAATTATTGGCGACGCTCAATTCGCCTGATGCCGCTTCCCGTACGGAGTCGTCATTCCGTTCTTATGAAGGCACAACCGTTTTAGCTGTCGTTTATGATGCCGGCGTTGTTATGGCTGGTGATCGACAAGCAACAGAAGGATATCAGGTCGGCGAGCGGCGAATTCAGAAAGTCTATCCAGTTGATCGGCACTCAGCAATTGCTGTTGCGGGTGCTGCGGGCCCCTGTATTGAGATGGCAAAACTCTTTCAAGTTGAGGTCGAATTTTACGAAAAGACAGAAGGGATGCGCCTCAGTCTTGAAGGACAAGCGAATTTTCTCTCACACTTGGTGCGCTCTAATTTAGGGCTTGCGATGCAGGGTTTAATTGTCTTACCCCTTTTCGCCGGTTACGACTTGAAACGGCAGCGCGGTAGAATTTTCAAATATGATGCCGTTGGGGGTCGTTATGAGGAAGACGACTATTACGCAATCGGTTCCGGTGGTAAGGATGCCCGTACAACCCTTAAAAAACGGTACACGCCAGAGATTACGCGTCAAGACGCGCTTGAGATTGTTGCAGAAGCACTCTGGGACGCTGCCGATGAGGATATCGCAACAGGCGGTCCTGATCTCATCCGGAAAATCTTCCCAACACTTTACACTATTACTGAAGAAGGAGTCACCGAGATTCCTGAAACTACCGTTGAAGAACTATACCGGGAACTCATATCGCGCCTATAGGCGTTATCGGTTGTCAGTCGGATTTTTTACTTCGTAAAAAATCCTTTCAGTTTTCAGGGAAAGAGGTATCTGGTGGTAGTAAAGTTTACTGTAACCGCCACAAAGTCCTAACTGACAACTATTCTTCTGATAACCGATAACTACTGAAAACCGAAAGCATTGCGGTAGCACCCCTTACTGACAACTGACAACTATAAAAAACATGTCCACACCCTATTATGTTTCACCGGAACAAATTCGTCAAGATAAAGAGGACTTCGTTCGTCGGGGTATCGCACAGGCGAAAGAAGTTGTCGTCTTAGAATATCGAGACGGACTCCTGATGGTGGCAGAGAATCCGCGTAAAACTACCTTTAAAATTTCAGAAATTTATGATAGGATTGCGCTCGCATCTGCTGGTAGGATCGCTGAATATGAGGCATTACGTGTTGCTGGTATTCGTGAATCCGAAATTAAAGGCTTTCGTTACTACCGCGAAGATGTTACCGCAAAATGGTTGACGAATCTCTATTCGCAACACATGGGAGCCGTCGCACAAGCATGGGATGCTAAACCGCTGGAGATTGAACTCCTTGTGTGTGAGGTAGGTCTTAACGACCCCTCAACGAATTCAGAGTTACAGCGGAATCAGATTTATCATATTGCGTTTGATGGCATCTATTCGGAAGAGGAGAAATATGCCGTTATTGGCGGGCGCGCCACAACGATAACAGAAATTCTGGAACAGAATTATACAGATGGTTTAGAGATGTCAGCAGCATTGCGACTTGTAACAGAAACCTTTCAAACCGTTGAAACAGATACTGAAGACGATTATGAAATTACCCCGGAAACAATAGAAGTGGCGTGCCTTGAGCAAAGCGTCGAACGACGGAAGTTTCGACGCCTTTCCACTGACGAAGTAACAGCACTTTTTTAATTGTTCCTTGCGGTTCGTTGAGGTTAGTTAGAGAACTTTCACTGCCTCTCCGTAGCCCCGCCCCTCATTTCATTACGGGTTACGTTTTCTTTTTAATGGAAGAAGGCGGGAATCGAAGATGCCAAGCATTAAAAATGGGCAAATTCCTAAATCCAGTCGCGACTTAACCAGAGGCCTGCTCGGAATGTAAGGGAGAGCAGCTCAGAGGCAGATACCTAAAAAGATGAAACGTAGAATTTACGGATTAGAAACTGAATTCGGCATCATCTGGACACCCGAAGCACCGCGCAGAAAGACACTCACTGTTCAGAACGTTGTGATGTACCTCTTCCGTGAGATTGTTGCCGGAAGGATGTACCCGGATGTCTTCCTCGAAAATGGTGCGCGGTTTTATCAGGATATCGGATGTCACCCGGAGTACGCGACCCCAGAATGTGATGATGTCGCCGAGTTGGTTGCCCACGATAAAGCCGGCGAACGCATTATTACACGACTCGCCAGCACGGCAGAAAATCGGATGGAGAAGGACGGGTTCTATGGAAAGATTTCTATCTTTAAAAACAATTTGGATACCCCCGGCAACACGTACGGCTGCCACGAAAACTATTTGATGGAGCGACATGTTGATTTCCGTCAATTAGCATCTCAGCTGATTCCGTTTTTTGTGACCCGACAGGTTTTCGCAGGTGCTGGAAAAATCAAACCGAGCCATCGTGGCTACTACGCAATTTCGCAACGCGCTGAACACATCCGCGAGGAAATTTCTATCGGTACAACGACAGCACGTGGGATTATCAACACACGCGATGAACCGCATGCCGATCGCGAGAAGTACAGACGCCTACATGTTATCGTCGGAGATTCCAATATGTCCGAATTTTCGACCTTCTTGAAGGTGGGTACAACCGGTATTATTCTCCGTATGATCGAAGATAACTATATCGAGCAGCGGTTTGCGCTTCGCAATCCTGTCAAAGCCATTCGCGATATTTCTGACGATATTACATGTACACATCAGATTGAACTCCAAAATGGGAAGCGGTTGTCTGCTGTCGAACTACAGTGGCAATATTTAGAATGTGCGAAGCGATACCTTGAACAAGCCGAATCCGATTCAACCACGAACCAAGTTATGGCTCGCTGGGAGTATGTCCTTACGTGTTTAGAAAGCGATCCGATGCAATTAGATAGAGAATTGGACTGGGTCATTAAGTGGAAATGGCTACAGACCTACCTTGCAAAACGTGGACTTGCCTGGGACGCGCCACAGGTAAAACACCTGGATTTGAAATATCACAATGTCCGTCAGGAGGAAAGCCTGTACTATACGCTTGAAAACCGCTCAGAGATCGAACGAATTGTCAAAGATGAGCAGATTCGCCATGCTGAGCACTTTCCTCCCGAACGGACTCGAGCGAAATTCCGAGGCAAATTTATCAAGAAAGTTAACGAGGGAAAGGTCTTGTGCGGTGTTAATTGGAGTTACATTCAACTTTATGAACCGTACCAGATCCTTTATCTTTCAACAGATCCTTTTAAACCCGAATTTGACGAAGCGAGTCGAACAATTTATTCAATATAAATAGTTATCGGCTATCGGCTGTCGGCTATCGGTAAAGAGATGTTTGAGGCATTAACAAATATGGCAACTGCCCAAAACCTACCGACTGCTGACGGCTGATGGCTGACAACCAATAATAGGAGGCTTTTGATGCCACAACCAAAGTATGTCTACTTCTTTGGAGCCGGTGAAAGCGACGGTGATGCTACAATGCGAATGCTGCTTGGCGGCAAAGGGGCGAATCTCGCAGAAATGAGCAATCTCGGTATACCCGTCCCTCCCGGTTTCACTATCTCCACTGAGGTCTGCAAATTATATTACGAAAACGACAAACATTACCCCGCTGGACTTGATGGGCAGATTGACGAAAACTTAGCGAAATTAGAAGCTGCGCTCGGTGCAAAGTTCGGCGACACCGAAAATCCACTCCTCCTTTCTGTCCGTTCTGGTGCCGCTGTCTCAATGCCCGGTATGATGGACACGATTCTCAACCTCGGCTTGAATGATGATGCCGTGAAAGGACTGATCGCCAAATCTAAAAATGAACGTTTCGCTTACGATTCATACCGGCGTTTCGTCCAGATGTTCGGAAACGTTGTCCTCAACGTTGACCACGATGAATTTGAACATTTACTCGAAGAAAAGAAAAAGGCAAAGGGTGTTACATTAGATACCGAATTAGAAGCTGACGATTTAGTAGCACTCGTCCATGAATTCAAGAATGCAGTCAAACAACACACAGGAAGCAACTTCCCCGATAATCCCCGCCAGCAATTAGATATGGCACGGGATGCTGTTTTTGAATCCTCTGGAAACCCGCGCGCGATTACTTACCGTCGTCTCAATGATATTTCTGAAGAACTCGGACGCACCGCTGTTAACGTCCAAGCGATGGTATTCGGAAATATGGGTGGCACCTCCGGATCAGGCGTCGCTTTTACTCGAAATCCTTCGACTGGCGCGAATCAATTCTATGGCGAATTCCTCATTAACGCGCAGGGCGAAGACGTGGTTGCTGGCATCCGCACCCCCCTTCCGGTCGCTGAGTTAAGAAATCTCTTGCCCGAGGCCTATAACGAGTTGGTGGATATTGGTTTGCGGCTTGAGAAGCACTACACCGATATGCAGGACGTGGAATTTACGATTCAGGACAGCAAACTTTATATGCTCCAGACCCGTAACGGGAAACGCACGGGTCAAGCAGCGGTCCGCATCGCTGTTGAAATGGTTGAAGAAGGCTTAATCAATAAGCCAACAGCGTTGACCCGTGTCCCCGCCAACGATTTGGATCAGCTGTTGCATCCGAGCGTTGACCCAGACGCTGAAGTTGAGGTTATCGCGCAAGGTTTACCGGCTTCTCCCGGTGCAGCGGTCGGTAAAGTTGTCTTCACGGCACTCCACGCCGAAGAACTCGCTGCCGCTGGCGAGAAAGTCATTCTCGTTCGTACTGAAACATCACCAGAAGACATCGGCGGTATGGACGCTGCCGAAGGGATACTTACTGCACGCGGCGGTATGACCAGCCACGCTGCGGTCGTTGCACGAGGCATGGGAAAATCCTGTGTTGCGGGATGTTCTGCCCTGTTTATTAACGAAGAAGCACAGGAATTTTACGCTGAGGGAAAACGCTACGCTGAAGGAGATTACATCACACTTAACGGATCCACAGGCGATGTCCTCAACGGGCAAGTGGCTCTTATCCAACCTGAATTGAGTGGACAATTTGGGACGCTCATGGAATGGGCAGATGAGGTTCGGTCCTTAGGTGTTCGCACGAATGCCGATACACCCGAAGATGCGAAAAATGCCCGACAATTTGGTGCAGAAGGCATCGGACTCTGCCGGACTGAGCACATGTTCTTCGGCACGGGGATCGACGCTGTCCGCGAGATGATTCTCGCCGATGAAACAGAAGAACGTCAACAGGCATTGGCGAAATTGCTACCGCATCAACGTTCGGACTTCATCGGTATCTTTGAGGCGATGGCAGGCTATCCGGTTACGATCCGTACCCTTGATCCACCGCTCCATGAGTTCTTACCGAAAAACGAAACTGAGATCCAGGAACTGGCAGGCCGAATTGACGTTGAACCGCAAAAACTCCGTGAACGCGTTGAGGAATTGCACGAATTCAATCCGATGCTTGGGCATCGCGGCTGTAGACTCGGTATCGTTTATCCAGAGATTACCGAGATGCAAGCGCGTGCAATCTTTGAAGCTGCCGTCGATGTCACAAAACGTGGGATCACGGTTCTACCAGAGATTATGATTCCGCTTGTTGGGCATATCAACGAATTGTCCTTGCAGCGCGAAGTTGTTGTTGAAACAGCGGAAGCGGTGTTTAAAGAAACCAACACTCGGGTTGAATACCTTATCGGTACGATGATTGAACTGCCTCGTGCAGCACTCACGGCTGACAAGATCGCCGCTGAAGCCGAATTTTTCTCCTACGGCACCAACGACCTCACCCAGACAACATTTGGAATGAGTCGGGATGATGCAGCGAAATTCCTTGACGACTACGTCAGAAATGGTATTCTCGAATACGACCCATTCCAAGTGCTCGACCAAGATGGTGTCGGCAGTCTATTGCAAATCGGCTCCGAAAAAGGGCGCGCTACACGTCCCGATCTGAAAGTCGGTATCTGCGGTGAGCACGGCGGCGAACCGAATTCCGTGAAGTTCTGTCACGGATTAGATTTCGATTACGTATCGTGTTCCCCGTTCCGTGTGCCGATCGCGCGTCTTGCCGCAGCGCAGGCTGTCATTGAAGACGAAGATTAGTGAAAAATAAAATGTATTGTTGTATAGGCGTGCGCGCTTTCTTGCCGCGCACACCTAATATAATAGACATAACCTTCAAGACAAGATGTGAGATAGCAACTGGATTTCGTACGGGTATATAGTAAATGCCGAAGCGTGTAGAACATACCTTTGATGACGCGTCACAGGAGGATAAGTAATGAATACACAAGATGTTCACCAATTCTCCCAAGAAAATCTCCCTCCTGAAACCCCCACTATGACGTTGGAGGAATTCCTTGAAAGTGGCATAGAGGGGTATGAATATGTTAAAGGAGAATTAATCCCAGTGCCACCGACCTCAATGGAACACGGTGATATTAGTATGAACCTCGTTTTCAGCTTAGGTTCGTATATCCGTGAAAATCAGTTAGGGCGTGTCTACATACCAGACACAGGCTTCAAAGTTGGCGAACGTGTCCTGATGCCAGATATTGCGTTTCTTTCAAATGAACATATACCTGATGATCGCAGTAAAGGATCACCAGTCCCACCGGATCTCGCCGTTGAAGTCGTTTCTCCGACAGATGTATCGCGCCAAATCGAGGAAAAGGTATTCGCCTACCTTGAGGCAGGCACGCAACTCGTATGGGTGCTTAAGCCTGTGTCCAAAACAGTAACGGTCTATCGTTCAGAGACAGACATCAAGCTGCTCACACGGAATGATACTCTCACCGGTGAAGATGTCGTTGAAGGATTTTCTTGTCAGGTGTCAGAACTTTTTGAATAGTGTTAGTTTTGTAACAGGCATACGCCAGGGCACGGAACAGTACCTGAGACACTCCTATTCTTGAGGAATAACTGATGAAATGGATGAAAGACCACGAATTGCCAGCATGGGCTTACCTTATAGGAGGTTTGTCGTTAGCCGCTGGGGCTTGGATAAACGTTCTTACTAAAAATGCTTTGCTGGGTACCTCCCTGATCTGTGTCGGTATTTGGTTGATACGCTGGTGGTATGAAGCCCCAGCCGACCATTCAAGGTTCCAAAAATTATCAGAGCGACAATTCCGCTTTTTCCGCAGCAGTATAATAGTAAGCAGTTGGGGAATGCTCGTGGTCACGCTTGCTTTTGTCTGTTTAAGTGCTTTTGACGTGTTACCATAGCAGAGAAAAGGAAATTCTTTAAGGCTGCTATTTCGATTTCCTTCTTACAAATCGGGAACAAGATCGCAAATTTATCGGAAACCGGATTGCCAATCCGGAATAGAGGATTGAAAACAAAAATGTTAATCGCAGATGTAAATGAAATGGAAGGTCGGACCTATCCTGCCCGTAGACGGACGAAAAATCTTGTCGGTGGGGCATCCCCGATCCAGATAAATGAATTTTGCATGGGGTCTGTCGTCTTAGAACCGAACGGTGGACAAGTGCCATGGCACAACCACGAACAGGAAGAGATCTACTTTATCGTTGAAGGTGAAGGCGAAATGTGTCTCGGTGAGGAACGTCAAACGCTCTCTGCGGGACAGACTGTCTTTATCCCATCATGGGTCTTCCACCAATTGACGAACACAGGCGACACACCGATGCACATGGTCTACTGTTATGGACCCGCAGGTGATGTGGCGCACTGGAAACAAGAACTCGCTGGCACACTCCCGAAAGCCGGTGTAGATGTCCCCCCGCTTCCTGAAGGTGCTGCCCCGCAGTGCACTGACCCGGCGAAGTCTCAGTAGGTGTATGCATTTCTTGGTGGGTATGGTTTCTAACTGCACTATAGATGCCAATTTAGCAATTTTGTCAACGTCTTAGCACCCAAAAATATAAACATGCCGCCTTACAGGGCTTGCGGTTTTGATTGGAAACGCTGCTATAAACATATCGTCCCAACGGGACTAAAAACACCGTATTCACCTCACTTGTTATGGATACTGTGACAGGGATTCCCGATTGATAACGTTTTTCTCACACCAACGGACACACTTATTTTTTTCTTAATAAATTGACACTTATGGTGTGGTTTCTAACTGCACCATCCGGGTCTAAAAATAGGTCCCACGTGTAATAAGGATTATACATGACCAGTCATACCCCAAAAACACATCGCGTCGGCATCATTATGAACGGTGTCACCGGCAGGATGGGAACAAACCAACACCTCATCCGCTCTATCTTGGCAATTGCAGAAGAGGGTGGCCTCCCGATTGGTGACGGCGAAGTCATTATGCCCGATCCGTTTCTCGTCGGCAGAAATCCAGCCAAATTAGAGAAATTATCCGAAACCACCGGGGTCGAGAAGTGGAGCACGGATCTCGATACTGCACTCGCCGATGATGCTTACTCCGTCTATTTCGACGCGCAGGTTACGTCCCGTCGCGTTGAGGCTGTTCAAGCAGCAATATCGGCAGGAAAACACATCTATTGTGAAAAACCGACCGCTACGACCACTGCCGATGCATACCGCCTTTATGAACAAGCGGCAAAGGCAGGACTTAAAAATGGTGTCGTTCAGGACAAACTCTGGTTACCCGGTATCCAGAAACTGAAGCGCTTGATAGATGCTGACTTCTTCGGGAAAATTATTGCTGTTCGCGGCGAGTTTGGTTATTGGGTCTTCCAAGGCGATGCGATTCCCACGCAGCGTCCATCGTGGAACTACCGCGTTGAAGATGGCGGCGGTATTATTCTCGATATGTTCAGTCATTGGCGATACGTCATTGACAACCTTTTCGGTGCGGTTAAAGGCGTTTCTTGCATGGCGGCTACACATCTACCACAACGGTGGGATGAGGAAGGTAAACCGTATAAATGTACAGCGGAAGATGCCGCCTATGCGACGTTTGAATTGGAGAACGGTATCATCGCGCATTTTAACTCGTCTTGGGCGGTCAGGGTCCGTCGTGACGATCTGCTAACGATACACGTGGACGGTTTGAATGGATCGGCTGTTGTAGGCTTGAGGGATTGCTGGATTCAACCGCTCTCTGGCACGCCGCGTCCGGTTTGGAATCCAGACATCGAACAACCGATCAAATTCTTTGACGGATGGCTCAAGGTCCCAGAGCAGGAAGAATATGAGAACGCATTCAGAGCGCAGTGGGAGTTGTTCCTCCGACACGTCGTCGCTGATGAACCCTTCCCGTGGACGCTGCTTGCGGGCGCGAAAGGTGTACAATTGGCAGAAAAAGGCATGGAGTCGTGGCAAACACGGAGGTGGGTCGAATTGCCGGAGTTGTCGGCACTCTAAAATTTCGGAAGGCACGCTAACTTTTGATTTACATTCAGGGATTTATGCTATTGATTGTACAGAAAGACATATTGCGTACCGCTAATATGCTAGGCGCACGGCACTGGATTTACATGCGCGTTCACTTCGTAGAACTTGAGATTAACACTAACAAATTGAAGGAAAATTGCGTGAAATTTTTAATAATAACAGTTGAAGTGCATACGCGTATTTGGGCCACTTTTCCGCAAAGTTAAGATAAGGTTTGCTGTTGAAATTCCATAGGTGTCAAATATCCTAACGCCGAATGTGGGCGTTTGAGATGATACACCTGTGTGATAAACTCTCCGATGCGATCTCTCGCCTCGGTGATGCTTTGATAGTCATTGAGGTGAACTTCTTCCTCTTTGAGGGTGCGGATGAGTCTTTCAGCGTATCCGTTTTCCCAAGGCCGTCCGCGACGGGCAACGGAAATCTCAACGCCATGGTCTTGGAGCGTAGTCACATAAGCCTTTGAAAGATACTGCACACCTTGATCGGAATGATGAATCTCGGGGACGCTGTGGCAGAATGCCTCTTCGAGAGGTATGAGCGTCAGAGATTGGTTCAAGTGTTGACTGATCTGATAGGCTCTGATCACGCGAGTGAAAACATCCATAAGCAAAGAAACATAGATGAAACGTCCTTTGAGACGCACATAAGTAATATCTGCCACCCAGACTTGATCCTGATGAGAGACCTCAAGGGTTTCAAGGCGGTTGCTCCAAGGTTTCTCGCCCTGCAGTGATCTTGTTGTTTGACCCGCACGCTTGATGGCAACCAAGAGATTCATTTCTTTCATCAACCGAGCCACGCGTCGGGTGCCGACAGTGTATCCCTGACGCTGTAGCAACTGCGTGATACGCCTATACCCGTATCTCGGATACGCACCGGCAAGCTTCTCTATTTCAGCGCGCAGCACCGCTTCGGACGGATCCGCTTTGGGTTGATAATAGAAACTGCCCCGGTTAACACCAAGGATGCCAGAAATATCTCGCACGGAATGCTCCTGCTGTAATGCTGAAATGAAGCATCGCTTTTCAGATAAGGTGAGTCCAACCAAGTCAATAGTTTTTTTGGGATGTCTAAGGCAACCGCCATTCTCCCAACGAGCTGCTCAAGGTGAGCGATACGCTTCTCGGCATCGCTGGACGGTTTATCCGTAGCATCAAACAGTGAGGGAGCTTTTTCAAGAAACTGCTGCTTCCATTTCGAGAGTTGGTCCTCATTAAGATTATGGCGCCGACACAGTTCGGAAACCTGCGAACTCGCACCGCTAAGAACCTCCAGAACGAGCTCCGTCTTAAACTCGGAGGTGAATTTCCTGCGTTTGGCCATTAGATAACTCCTTTCAGTGAGATTGTATTATAGCACAATCTTGTTTTAGGGAGTGGCCCAAAAAACCGTAGGCAGTACATTGCCCCCTATACCACCTTGATGGTAAGAATTAGACATTGTTTTTGCAACAGAAACATATCTGCTAATCTTTTGTCAGGGGACACCTTTCGGTGTCCCCCACCATCCATTTTAATTATAGTGGATTAACAAATTGTTGTCAAGAATACAATGTCTAATTAGATACGCAATAAGTCGTTTAGGGTTCGTTATGTTGCATATAACACTTTTCATTACGACTTGTGCTAATTAGAATTCATGCAAGGATGAGGTCTTTGAGTTTCATCAGGGGTCTGCCTAAACAGTCGTTGAGGAACACTCCCAGCAGACACGCACCGAACTTATTGCTCATTCGGGTCATAAGTCCCCAATGCCCGCGCGCACGCACACGGGAAACACCAAACTGATCCGTCAGTTGTCCAAGCGTCGTCTCAATCCGACACCGAAACCGCACCTGCTGTTTGCGAAAAGCCTCCGGATATTGAGACTTCTGATTGCTGCGCAGCGTCGGAAGTAAACACGTGTTTTCGGTCGCCAACACTTCTGCTTGAAGTTCCTTCGAAACATACCCCTTGTCCCCAAGCACGATCGGATACCTCCCGCGGGCTGCCAGCAGCGGAAACACCTGACGGTCATCTATATTCGCACTCGCTATCGCAAAGTCAACCGGAACCCCCGCAACCGTCGCAACAACGTGTCCCCAAAACCCGAAGAACGTTTCAAGACCTTTCGTCGCACAGTGTCCATACGTCGCAAAACACCCCGAACCGTCTGACCACTTCAAATCAGATGTAGAGGGGTTGGCACGTTTGACATCACACATCGGTATCGGAAAAGAATCAACTCTGAACACATCCGTCTGCGGTAAATACCCGCACAACGTCTCACGCAGGACTTCACTCGCCCCCAAGAGATTGCGTCTCCGCCGATTGAACCGAGACCGCTCCGGCAAAACTGCGAAAAGCGGGGACAGTTCAGTTTTCAAACGCCTATACCCAGCGTGTTCGCTGTCCGCACCGATGTATTCAAGCAACCACGCAAGCGTGAGAATATCAGAATCGGGAGAATCCGGATTCCGCCCGGGTCTGCGATCTTCAGCATTGGGAAAATGCGTATCATAAAGCAGTTTCATGATCTGCTGAACCACACCCGCAACAGATAAAAGCGTGCGGGGTGTATTTTTCAGTTGCAAAACATATTCTTGTAAAGTAGACTGTAACTCCATCCTTGTGCCTCCTTTTGTTTCTTCACTATAGGATAGCATAAGGATGACAATTCACACGAAAAAATCAATCCGTTTTTGCGTCAAATAAAATGCAAAAACAATTAGCACAAGGCGTTTTCATTAGAATGTTATAGCATGTTGGTATTTAACGCGAGGAGTTTTAATGATG
>CAZGAW010000015.1:0-19363 GCA_964523645.1 uncultured bacterium
TCATCGCTACAAATATAAAAATGCGATTTGAAGATTAGTGGCAACTTGGGTTATATAGTGAAGCGAATCAATAGAATGTCTCTTCGTGTTCCGTAAGTGCATCTATCAGCGAAACGGGCTTACATAGGCCCCTGATAAAAACAGTCTTTCTGGAGATATCCAATGAGAAATGATGACGTTGCATTGATACAGCGTATCCTCACAGGTGATGAGAATGCTTTTGAAAGCCTAATCAGAAAGTACCAGAAGCAGGTTCACGCGTACGCATTTCGGAAAGTAAGCGATTTTCAGACCGCCGAAGACATTACACAGGAAACTTTCCTGCGAGTCTATCAGAATCTCGCAACGCTAAACGATCCAGCAAAGTTTTCAAGTTGGCTCTATGCGATTGTGAACCATCTGTGCATCGCATGGTACCGAAAAAACCAGTTACAAATCGAGTCGATGCAAGATATCTATATCTCAGAAATAGAGACGGATGCGTATTCTCGATACGTCGCTGTAGAACACGCAAAAACGACTGCTGAGGCGCGACGTGCCTTGGTCAGCAAGTTACTCACTAAGTTGAAAGAAAGCGATCAAGAAGTTATCACACTCCATTACTTTGAAGAGATGACATCTTCAGAAATAGGAGAGTTTTTAGGCGTATCTGAAAATACGATTAAGAGTCGGCTCCACCGGGCACGACAGGAATTAAAGAGATACGAATCCATGATTCAAGAAGCATTGGATATTGCGACTGAAGCGGAACACCGCTCTCAAAATCAGTTAAAAGGAGAGATTATCATGGCAGAGAAAAACAAACTCACGGAAGGTCTTGAAGAAATGCAGCATCAGATTGCCGATTTGCAGGAGCAACTTCGGGTTATCGCAGATGAATCGGACGCTTTTCTTAACGCCGAGAAAAGAGAAGCAATATCAACATTATGTCGGTTGCCGCATAATGATGAGAGGCCAATCACCTGGGGCTATGGAGGTAGCTATCGTACGGGCGCCGGAAAGATGTCGAAACGTATGTCGCTCTGGACCACAAGTATTGATGATTTCATATCCGAAGCACCGGATGCCGCGATTGCGAACCTCGCGAATCTCTTCACAAATCCGACAGTCGTCGGGGTCTTAAGACAGTTGATGGAAGGCAAAAGATCGGTTGCTGACTTAGCAAACGGATGCGGTGTCTCGGAAGGTGAGATTGAGAAAGCCGTGGAGACGTTAATAGGCGGAAACTTGGCGGCTCGCACGGAAGATAATCTCATTGAACCTCAAAACGATGCCGTGTTCTACTTCCTGAACTTCGTCGGTATGACAAGAGTCCATCTGGATCCAAAAGACCACTAATCTGGGTCCGATACTCAGAGGAAAGGCTGGAACCGCATTCCCGCCATTCTTCTATCCAAAAGGAACCGTTCAATGTTTTGGGTACTGTTGAGGCGCGAGATTCTCGCCCATCTGATAACATTCCGTTTTGCCGTCACAGTGATAACCTGCCTGCTGCTTGTTGCTACAACCCTGTTCATCAGAATTGATGATTATGAACAAAGGTTAGCGAGTTACCATACCGCCAGAGACACCCACCGTGATGAACTCTTGTCCACCCGAACCTATTCCTTTTTAATGCCAAAGGTCGATCGCCCACCGAATCCATTGAGCATTTTTAATGCTGGTATGGACAGCCGACTCGGTAACACGTTACGGATTTATTATACAAATGTCCCTGTCCTCTGGGATGCGCAAGCCCACAGCTCTGGTAACTTTTTCATTGATCATTTCTACCGAATTGACCTCGTCTTTGTTTTTCAGTTCGTACTTTCATTACTCGCACTCCTGTTCGCCTACGATGCGATTGCGGGAGAACGTGAAAGCGGCACAATGCGCCTAACAAGCAGCCATCCGGTGCGACGCGGAAGTATCTTGGGCGCGAAGTACGTTGGAGCAATGGCGTGTCTAATCCTGCCGCTCATCATCAGTTTTACCTTCGCTTTAATCTGGACGGTATTAACAGGTTCAATCGTCTTTAGTGGAGCGGATTTTCTGCGGATCGCTGGTATTCTATTAACCTCAATTATATATCTGTCCGCTATCTACCTGATGGGATTGTTTATCTCCGCTTGGACGCAACGCACTGCTACGGCACTCATGCTCTCGCTATTTGTCTGGGTCGTTCTGGTGTTGGTTTATCCTTCTCTTAGCGTGTCCGTAGTTGATCAACTGATAAAACCCCAGAGAAGTAGGATAAACTCCAGTTACAATGCGATGCGGCAAATACGACTGACAGTCAATAAAGAGGAGATGGGATATCTTAAGAACGATGGGGTTGAAGGCGAAAGTGAGTACTTTAACTTAGATGGTCATCGCGATGGATTACATGTCGGGCTCGGTAACACAGGCACCCTGATGCGTATAGACTTCAAAGCGTACGACTGGCGATCTATCAGCCCAGAATCCGAAAAACGCGTGCCTCACGCTATTCGCTACCACCAATTTTTGACTCCGTTACGTATTGATGCAGCAGAGAAAATGGGGTTGATACGTCTGCCTGCCTTAGACCGAATCCGGTTTCGGAGAGCCAGAATTGCGCAGAATCTACTTCGATTCTCTCCGGCAGCGATGTATAATCTCGCTACACAAGCATGGGCGGGGACAGATCTTAATGGTATTGTTGACTTCTTTAAGGCGGCACGTCACTATCGACGGACGCTGATCGATTACTTCTACGATAAAGATGCCTTTTCAAGTCGGCAATGGTTTGCCAGCGATAAGGGGGCTATCAATTCAGATGCTCTTCCAAGATTTGTATATCATCGCGCCGATCTTTGGACAAACGCTTCACGGGCACTCCCCGATTTACAATTGCTGTTCCTTATCAATATTGCGTTGTTTCTGTCAACATTCGCAATCTTCGTCAGGCAAGAGATTTAGACTGCTACCGCAGTGAGTCTTCCCGTGGAGATAGAAGATGATTTTCCACATCGTTAAACGCGAACTCTACGATCACCTGAGTAGCCTCCGTTTCGCACTGACAACATTATTAATTCTAATACTGATGATTGTCAATGCTGTCACGTACCTCGGAGAATACAAGCAACGAATAGGCACTTATCGTGGACAGGTTGCCGCATCGCAAAACCGACTGCAATCTCGGTGTGATAGTCTCTACCATCTGGTTCTAAGAGGTCCCGGCAACCTTCACAAAAAACCGAGTCCTTTGGCTTTCTGTGCAGCTGGTGGCGAAAAACTCTTGCTCGGTGAAGTCCATGGCAGCACCGCCAGTCGGACGCGCCGCTGGCGAAACGGGGCTGCTTCATATAAGTTCACAGAAATCTGGCGGTTAGCATATCCCCCTAATCTTGATATACTGTTCATCGGAGAGCAGATTCCAAGCGAGAGAAGTATCATGCCAGACTATATCAAAATCGATTGGGGATTCGTAACGGCTGTTCTATTGAGTTTCATGGGAATCCTGTTCACGTTCGATTCAATCTCTGGTGAACAGGAACAAGGAACGCTGCGGTTGATGTTGGCGAATAGTATTTCACGGAACACTGTGATTTGTGGTAAATTTCTCGGTGCTTTCTTCAGCATTGCTACTCCTTTTGTGATTGGAATGATCGTCAGCCTCTCCATCATATACCTTTCTGAAGCCGTCCAATTCATGGGTAACCATTGGGTCAGGTTGGGGTGTATTGTCTGTGTCGCGCTAATTTATACCTCAATTTTCATTCTATTAGGACTCCTCGTTTCCAGCCGCGTCAAAGAATCCTCAACGAGTCTGGCAATTCTGTTATTGATCTGGACGGTTTGGGTAGTGCTGATGCCAAATGCGCTTGGTTCACTTGGCAACCGTTTGCAGTCTCGCCCTACTCCTAAAGAATTCATGGCTCAGGCTCGGGATTCGCGCGAAGATTTACAGGCACGCTATTTTGCGCGGATTAAAGAACCTCCCAGACGAGATATCCCAGCGACAATCGCAACATCCTTAGGCGCGGAATACATCAATAAAGACGCAGAATTACGCGACCGTTTGCATGCAGATTACCTTTTTGCCGAACTCCATCAGATTCAAACGGCCCGGTCGCTTACCCGTATTTCGCCAGCAGCGGTTGTGCAGTATGCTTTTGAAGCGCTTGCAGGCACCGGCTTGCCCCGTCATTTAGATTTCATCTCTCAAACCCGCCAATACGCAAAACAGCTTCGACAGTTTCTCATTGACACTGACATGTCAGATCCAGAAAGTCCACATGCGGTCGGTATACCGGAAGGCACATCGCAAAAACCTGTGAATTTCGATGCCGTCCCCAAATTTGAAGACCGCCATCGCTTCAGTGTAGATTTTAATGCCGCAATTGTCGATCTGCTGCTGCTAATTCTGTTCCTGCTGGTGTTGTTCGTTAGCACCTTCCTCTCCTTTCTACGCACAGAAATTGGATAACTTATCAAATGTTCCATAGGGTCAATTGAAGAAAAACTCCATCGTAGGTGTTTTTGCGGGAGGGCTTCCCAAGGTAGATAGGAAGCGGTTCTGATAAATACTGAATCGCTCGTATTCTGATTTGACCTTCTTCGCTAAATGTGCTACTATTTTAAAACTGATTGTGCGGACATACAGTTCGGATGTTTCCCGTGCATCCAGCAATATTAAGTTTTAGATAAAACCCTCAACTTCCAAGTTAACTATGCCAATACCCAATTTCCGCGACAAACATAAATCGCGTCCGATAATCACGCCTCAACAGCATGTCGCCTACTTCCGTGAACAAGGCTTCATTCCCGATTTCCCGATTCCTGAAAGTGTTATCTTTTCTTATGAAGGGAATCTTCTGGATCGTATCACCAGCGTTGAGAGTGTTGAACAGGTTCACGGCGTGGGTGGTGGGTTCTATCTGCTAACCGAAACCAATAACCGCGTGGCAGTTAGCGGCAATAACGGCATCGGTGCGCCTGGTGTCTCAATGCTTCTTGAAATTCTGATAGCACTCGGTGTCAAGCGATTTATCAACGTCGGGATTGCCGGTGGATTGCAAAAAACGTCTCATATCGGCGATGTCGTTGTCTGTACCAGTGCTATTCGGGACGAAGGCGTTTCATATCACTACTTGGAAGACCCTGTAGTACCAGCACTACCATCTGAAAACCTGACAACTATCCTTAGGCAGACCCTTGCACGTGATGGGATACGCTACACTGAGGGACCAACATGGACAATCGATGCCTTTTTCCGTGAAACCGTCGGAGAAATTCAGTACTATCAAAAGGAAGGCATTGTCACGGTTGAGATGGAAGCCGCCGCTTTATTCGCCATCAGTACGGTGCGCGGCGTAGAGATGGCATCGGGATTTGTTATTAGTGACTCGGTGGCTGAATTAGTATGGCATCCACAGATCCTCGCCCAAGAAACACACGAAAGTTTATTTTCCTTGTATCAAGCCGCACGAACGACCTTAAACGAATAAACTAAGACGAAAGGAAATACAATGGCGATATTAACGCAAGCACATCATGAACATTTCGATGAATACGGCTACATGGTCATTGAAAACGCCGTTCCAACTGAACTTTGCAACGCAGTTGTCGATGCAATCTTCGCATTCTTGGAGATGGACCCTTCAGATCCAAATGGCTGGTATCGAGCACCTCATAAACCCGGCGCAGGTATGGTAGAGATGTACCAACACCAAGCCATGTGGAATATCTACCAACATCCACCGATCCATCAAATCTACACCGAGGTTTATGACACTCATCGAATTTGGGTCCATCCCGACCGAGTCAACATGAAACCGCCTAAGCATCCCGATCACCCTGAATGGGACCATAAGGGGATGTACCACTGGGATGCAGATACCTCAAAACTGCCAGTTAGGTTTCACACACAAGGCGTTCTGTTTCTGACAGATACGGCTGATAATCAAGGATCCTTTGTCTGTTGGCCCGGGGCGCATAAGTCATTAATTGACAAAGACAATCCGTCGGTGCCGGAGCTTACGCCAGAGATATATAGCGAAAAATTCATACAGGTGCCAGCGAAGGCGGGTTCACTGCTCGTATGGCATGTCGCACTTCCGCACGGCAATGGACGTAACACTTCCGATAAACCGAGATTGGCGCAATACATGAACTTCTATCCTGTTCCCGATCCGATGGATGAGGAACGACGGCAAGAACGCATCACGTTGTGGCGGGAGCGGAGAGCATTGGGTCGAGGTCCCTATCCGGGCGATCCACGCGGTTGGGAAGCGAAAAATTACGGACCGGCAGAACTCACACCCTTGGGCCGAAAATTGCTGGGACTTGATTTGTGGGATTAATATTTCTTAAGCATCGCCCAACTGGTGGCTAACTTCCCTTGCGGGTCCACACCGAGTGCCGCTTGCAATCCATTGTCCATGATTGCCTTAATCTGATTTTCAGTCAAGTCCACGTTAAAGATAGCAACTTCATCGAAAAGACCGAACATGAATTGGTGGTGTGCCAGGAAGTCGCCCATGTTAACCTCCTGATCCTTAGCGTTCGTGTCCATTACCTGATCGGTGCCCTCCTTAGATTGAAGTTTACCATCAACATAGAGGTCATGGTCTTTCACAGCGTCCGAGCCTTTGGGGAAAACGACTGCCATGTGATGCCACTCTTTATCACACACATCGTCGGCTCCATAATTTTGCCCTCCAGCGACTTCAACTCTCAAGTTGCACTCCGTACCCCGCAGGTGCGCACGGACGTAGTACTTCTCTCCCGTGAGATTCGGTCCCCATTTCACCCATGAATGCTCTCGTGTATCCCCAGCTTTAAACCAAAAAACCGTTGTTCTCGGATCAGTGCCGCCAATCCCAGCGTAACCCGTAACAATCAAATTATCATCTTTGCCATCGTAATCCAGACAAGTCCCAAATACACCTTTGGTGTATTTCGCTCCGGATATTTCTCCATTGCGACCGTTCCCAGAAATATCTTTGGCAACGGTACCTTTCCCTTCGTCAAAGAGGTAGGCAACTTCAACAGTTTCCGGATCAAGTATAGCAGTATGGCTAATACCCGTAACCAACAATCCGAAAGTGACAACAATCAACCAAACCAACACAAATCTACCTTGACTTCCAACTCTCATCTCAATGTTCCTCCTATACGTAAATACTATCAAATTTCTAATAAGACTCACGCAGCTTGTTTGCTGACGAGGTTAAAATCTTAAAATGGAGTGTACATGCACCTAACTATTGGACTGCTTTGCAAATTTGATGGCATCCGAGCAAAAATTGTAGCGAAAAGGTGAACCTTTTCCGTATAGATTTGACTAATAAGTGAAAGCAAAACAGGAACGCCTCTGGGGAATTCACCTACGTTGTCGTTCCAATAACCCAAGTTGCTACTCAAAAAGGTATAAGTACTTGGAAATTTTGCTTGACAATCTATGAGAGTTCCTTTTTAGCATTATTATCCTACCACAGACTAAATGCTATAAGGAACCCTCATGGATCTGGCTATTGCAGCACATTATACAATTTTCAATAGCCTTTCAACCTCTCTCATTCAACTCTCCTTAATTTCGATTTTCCGCCGGTAGGCTCTTCACCGCGGGAGCAACCAAGGTGCCAACCCACTACTGCAAAGTGAAAAGGTCCAGTCGTGACTCTTGCCGCAAAATCAGGAAAAATCGAAAACTGAATGGCTCTGCTTCAATTGTTATCAATATTACGTAAGTCCTATGTAATTCAAACCCCTAAATTTTGATGTAGCGGATAACGCTGCCAACACCATATATAGAGGGATTATAACAAAATCGCCCAAAATTAGCAACAGGTGATCTTCATTGATTACACAAGCAGAAATAAGATATAATACAGTATGATTATGAGATTAGTAAAAAGAACAAGGACACCTAATGAACAAACAGATTATCATCTTCGATTTATTTGAAACACTCGTCTCAGAATTCGACGCAGGCCACCCATCAATCGCCGAAGTCGCGCAGACATTAGGGTTACCTGTCGAAGACTTCCAGCGCGAATATACGAATCTTCGACCGGCACGATATACGGGACAATTAGACTATGCAGTGTCTCTACGTTATATCGTTGGTAAACTTGGCAGGAAATCTTCTGAAATCACTATTAAAACCCTTACTGAGCGTCGCCAATCTGCTTTTACGGCGCATTTGCGCCGTATAGAGCCCGAAATCCTTGATATGCTCAATGAAATCACCTCTTCAGATATTCGACTCGCTCTCGTCAGTAATACCGATGGTTCTGAAGTTTTGGACTGGGCAGATAGTCCCTTGGCACGATTTTTTGAGGTCACAGTATTCTCTCATGCGGTCGGAATGGTCAAACCTGACCCTCACATCTATCAACACGCCTGTCAGAATTTGGGCGTTTCCCCTTCAAACTGCATATTCATAGGCGACGGCAACAGTGACGAACTTCGGGGCGCAGCACAGGTTGGGATGTCGCCGTTTTGCGCCGCGTGGTTCCTCCGTCAGCACACAGACTTGCTTGGGGCGGATATTGTAAGACACCGAGCCGTAGGCTATCCAGTGTTACATCATCCATCGGAGTTGATTGATCGGATTCAATGTACTTGCGTCTGGCGTTAATAAAAAGAATTTATGGTTTTCGTCCACACCAATAGATTGTCACGGATGTACACTTTTCATCACCCAATTTTTCTTTGCTGTTCGCGTTTATACTAAAGCTCACAATTAAGTTTACACTCTCTAATGTGGCGAGGTTAGGAAACCTCGCCAGCGGGGTGGGTTTTGTGTTTTCTAAAGTGTTTACTTATTTTTAGGATCCACTATAATCAAAACATACCAACCTAATTTCGATAATCTGATATGAATATCCAAAAAGCATACGACGATTGGTCAGCAACTTACGATTCAGATCAGAACCGCACACGCGATCTCGATCAGATTGTCACGAAGAAAACGCTGGCGAATTTGCGCTATAAATCCATCCTTGAGATCGGCTGTGGCACCGGAAAGAACACCCACCTCCTCTCACGCATCGGCGAGCGTGTTCATGCCCTCGATTTCTCAGAAGGTATGCTGTCTCTCGCCAGAGAGAAACTGAAGTCCTGTAATGTGACGTTCTCTCTTGCCGATATTACACACCCGTGGCATTGCGATGATTCGTCCGTGGATCTTGTTGTTTGTAGCCTTGTGCTTGAACACATAGAAAACCTTTCATTTATATTCTCTGAAGTATCTCGCGTATTGACCCGTGACGGTCACTTCTTCATTTGTGAACTTCACCCTTTCAGGCAGTACCAAGGCACACAAGCAAACTTTCAAGCCGCTCACGGAACAATAGAGATTCAAGCATTCACACATCACATATCGGATTTCCTCAATGCTGCCGAAAGCAGTGGATTCCGCCTTAAGGAATTCAAGGAATGGTGGCACGAAACAGATCAAAACAAACCGCCAAGACTCGTGTCTTTTATGTTCAAAAAATGAAATATTAAAAAAGGAGATTATCTTCCATGGAACCACGCGTTTCATATTTGATTTGTGCAACACCTCGCTGCGGAGGTTACCTACTGTTTGAGGCTTTGGAGAATACAGGTCTCGCTGGAAATCCAGGAGAATATTTTTGGGAGGATGAACGCTGGGCTAAAGAATGGGGGGCAACCGATTACACCGACTTTCTCAGTAGAGTAAAGCAGAAAGGGACAACCCCAAATGGGGTCTTCGGAACAAAACTCATGTGGGGCTACTTCGATAAATTCATTAACAAATCACTTCAAATCCCACAATTCAGAAACCGAAATCTGTCCCCACATGCAGTGCTAAACGAACTGTTTCCGAACCTGCGTTATATCTGGATCATGCGCCGAGATAAAGTACGCCAAGCCGTCTCTTTATGGAGAGGACTTCAGACATTGATCTGGTGGAAAAGAACGGGTGACCCCACTCCCAAACTGGAAAAGGAACCAGCGTATAACTTCGAGGCAATCGACTATTTCGTTCAAGAGATTGTTTTTCATGAAGCCGCATGGCAGTCCTATTTCACTCAATACAATATATTCCCATTTACAGTAATTTACGAGGATTTTGTACCTGCCTATGAGGAAACGGCTCTCAGAATTATGGACTGGTTGAAAATTTCTTATCCTGAAAACCTCGTGTTTGGTACCAGACGCCTCCAAAAACAGGCTGACAGTATCTCTGAGGAATGGGTTGAAAAATATCGTGCGGACAAACAGAATCAAGAGCATGCTAAGGAAAAACACTCCCCTTTTCCTATCACCTCTTGGAACTTCAAAACTCCCAACACCCCTTGAACGTTTTTGAGAAAAAATGACCGATGCAAAAATTTTTGTAAAAAAAATTTGACAAAAAGAAAAACACATGATATAATATTAACACTGTTAAGTTAAATGACTATGTAAATAAAGGTTAAAGCAATGGGTGTAAAAGAACGGAGAGCAAGAGAAAGAGAGCAATTGCGGCGGCAAATTCTTGGCGCAGCGCGGGAACTATTTGTTAACGAAGGTTATGAAAACGTCTCCATGCGAAAAATTGCCAACAAAATCGAATACTCACCCACAACGATCTACCTTTATTTCAAAGATAAGGCAGATCTTTTAGATTCCGTTTGCCAGGAAACACTCATGAACCTGTTGAACACACTCGAGCACCTAAAAAGTGATATAAGCGATCCGATCGGTGCGCTGAGAGAAAGCGGACGAACCTATGTAGAGTTCGGCTTAGAGTATCCACAAGACTACAAACTCACGTTTGTCGTCCGTCCGCAATTCCAGAAGGGTTTAGGTCTGCAAGAAGGGTCGGTTGGCGAAAAGGTGTTTAACTACTTAAGTGAAATGGTTTCTGAATGCATTCGACAGAAGAAATTTCGTCAGATGGATGTCGAGACCACCGGACAGGTACTGTGGTCAGCCGTTCATGGTGTCACACTCCTCCTGATTGATTTCCCTGACTTTCCTTGGACCGAGAAGGATAAACTGATTGACGCAGTCATTCACACAATGATCGAGGGTTTGAAAGCATAGATCTCAAACCTTTTAGCGAAGATCGCTTCTATTTTTCTTTAAAAGTTAACACTGTTCATTTATTTATCTATGTTAATATAAAAAATCGAAGGAGAATAAAATGAAAAAGCGAAATCTGTTCCCTATACTGGTTTTAGGCGTATTCCTGTCAAGCTACTCGGGTTTTTCCAACGAGGCAGTTAACGCAACAATGCCTACTTCTGCGGAATTCACTTTCGACCCGTATGAAGTCGTTACCGGTGCTGCGAAACACCAAACCATCTTGACGGGATTTCTTCTCGATGGTACTGTCGCAGATATTGTTGTGGTGAGTGTTGACGAAAAAAACGATCAGTATCTCCGAATCTACGCGTTTGACGATGATACTTGGACGCAGAGACTCAACGTACCGCTGGGTCCTGAAGTGCGGTTCATTGATGTCGCAAACATCGGGGGACACGATCGCTTAATCACGTACGAGCAGGGTCGCCTGAACTGGTTCGATCCCGACACGGCAACGGAACACCCGCTGGTGGCGGTTACCTCCAACTTCAAGCCGCCTCGTAACGGCAAAATTCCGTATGTAGACATCACTCACGACGTAAACGGTGATACCCGTGACGATCTGGTAGTGCCAGACACCGAGGGCTTCTGGGTGTTCATCCAGATGAACAACGGAACATTCGCTGAGAAAGTGAAGATCGGACCACCCACCGAGATGGAGAGAATCCGCGGAGCCGATGGATATCGATACGATCCCTGGCCCCAAAGTCGTGTCTATGAGATCGACTACAATAGAGATGGACGCACCGATTTGGTGTTCTGGAACGGGGACCACTTCAAGGTTCACCTTCTGGATGAGCGCGGGTTGTTTTCGCCGAAAACTAAGACCTTCATGACCGATGCGGCATTCGACTCCGACCGACTCTCCTTACTCACCACTGGAAACATGACGGGGAAGGTGCTGCATTCATTGACTGATCTCAACGGCGATGGCATCGCTGACCTCGTGGTTTTCAAACTTTCGGGAAAAGACATCTCCAATAAGCACTCCTGTTACGAAGTGCATTTCGGTGTGCAAACACCCGATAGCGGCATCGCGTTCGCACGGGATGCCGACATCACGTTCCAGTCGGATGAGAGAATACAACTCGGGATGAAGCCGCACGACTTCAACAGCGATGGCAAGGTCGAGCTGATGATCACGACCATTCATGTTAAATTCCTCAAGGGCAGTCTTTGGAAAAGTATCAAGGGGTTTATGGGTGATGACATTTGGCTGGATATCGAGTTCTACCAAATGGAAGGGGACCGCTATCCCAGCACACCCAACGCTATCCACAGAATTGCATTGGATGGCGTGCCGAGTCATCGTGAACCGGGGTGGGTACCCCTGGACATCGCACTTCGAGGGGGAATGCACGAAAAACGGAATACTCAGAAGCGTTACCCGCGCGCCTTTAACACGACGCTGCGCATCGGGGATGTGACCGGCGATGGCCTCTCAGATTTGATCCTCGCGGATCACCCTCGGATTATGACAGTCTTTATCGGCGTGCCGGGACCGGAAATGTTCGCTCAGCAGCCGCAGACGGTAGCCGTTAATCCCCCCAATGACGAGGAATACACCTATCTGGTGGACCTCAACAAGGATGGCGTGCAGGATATCTTCATGCACTATCCATTTACGCAACGAGATGCTCACGGGGCACCGACACAGCCTCCCGGAACTGAACCACATCGGGTGAAAAGACTGATCTCACGATAAACCTATCCGTCATTTTTTCCCGATAAGTTAACACTGTTCATTTATTTAGATATGTTAACATACAAAATCCGAAAGGAGGATAAAATGAAAAAGCGCAATCCATTTCACAAACGCTATTTTTTCGTAGCCAGACGAAGCCTGTTCTTTATCCTGGTTTTTGGTGTATTCTTATCGAGTTGTTCAGGTCGCTCCAATGAAGAGGTCCCTTCAATAATGATGCCTACTGGCACGGAATTCACTTTCGACCAGTACGAGGTTGGTACCGGTGTTGCAAAACGCCAGACCATTTTAACAGGCTTTTTTCTCGGTGGTACTATCGCGGATCTCGCCGTAGTGAATGTTGCTGAAAACAGCAATCGGCACTTGCGTATTTACGCATTCAACGATGATACTTGGGGGCAGAGACTCGACGTGCTCCTACGCCCTGAAGTACTGTTTATTGACATCGCAAACATTGGCGGACGCGACCGATTAATCACCTACGAACAAGGTCGATTGAACTGGTATGATCCCAAATCGGCGGAGGAACTTTCTTTAGTTGAAGTTACTACGAACTACAACGCGCCGGACGACGGCGGAATCCCTCATATTGACATCACTCGGGACCTAAACGGAGACGGGCTCGACGATTTGGTAGTGCCTGACATTGACGGTTTCTGGATAGCTACACAATCGCACAATGGTTCATTCACGGGTCCGATAAAACTTGGACCAGCTGATCCCTTTCTCGATGAGATTGCGCTGGATGATACTCGCAGTTATCGCGAAGTCGGGATAACCCCTATGACCGTTCTCTGGTATATGAGTCGTTTGTACCAGATGGACTACAACCAAGACGGACGCAGTGATCTCGTGTTTTGGAACGTCGATCATTTTGACGTTTATCGCCAAGATGCTAACGGAACATTTTCCTCGGTGGCAGAGACTTTTACTGTAAACATTCCATTCGACACTGATGGTGCCTACTCAATCGCCTTTGCCTTCATCGGTGAGAATCCATTCTCCCTCATGTTTGGTTTTAGGGAGAACACGAAACTGCGGGTGCTGCACACATTCCAAGATATGAACGACGACGGCGTTGCCGACTTGGTAATCCACTCGTTGGAGGGTCGAAGTCTCGCGAAACAGCGCAGTCTGTATGAGGTGCATTTCGGTACGCCAACACCCAACAGAACCGCGTTCGCGTCGGATGTCGGTATGACAATCCAACCGCGAGGGACGGCGGGAGGATTGCAGCCCTGGGGCTACTCCTCACAGTGGTTCCAAGATATTGATGGAGATGATAAAATCGACATTCTGTTCAAAGACGTAAAGACTGAACTCGGTGGGATGATTCGTGCGATGGTCGGCAATTCGATCCCAATAGATATCGAATTCTATCGTATGGAAGACGGCACTTACCCGAACGAACCCACCACCCTGCGTAAAATCAGACCAGCATTTGACCTTTTTGACACACATGGGGTCTTCTTCCCAGCGGTACTGATGGGCGATGTAAACGGGGACGGACGCTCTGACCTATTGGTCGGAAAGAACTGGGAAGAACTGCACATTTTTCTCGGCATCCCGGGACCGAAACTCTTAGCGCAGACACCCCAAAAAGTGGCAGTCACCATGCCTAACGACGAGCGAAATATGCGGTTGATAGACCTTAACAAGGACAACAAACAGGATATTCTCATATATTATCCATCCACTACTGAACCCCATCGGGTGATATTACTAATCACTCAATGAACAAAAAGGAGAAAAAACAGTGAAACGTAAGATTTTTTGTATAACCTGTATTTTGGTAGGAATTACACTCAGTTTCTCGGCGCAGGCACAAGGTCCTGATCTCACCAAAGATTTCGGTATTGGGCTTCAGGGAGCGACCTCCGCTTTCGGTGGAATTAGTTTCCGCTATACCGGACTTGCGCCCGTATACCTTCAAACCGTTGGACGTTTTATTCTGAGTGATGCGGATAGTGACCATATGTTAGGGGGTGGCATTTCGTATGCGATCTTCGAGCACCAAGGCAAATGGAACCTATCCCGACTCTATTTTACCTTAGAAGGTGGCTGGCGATACAACAAAGATCTCGACCTTCTCACCACTACATTAGGCGGTGGACTCGCTTTTGGCGGTGAGCTTGTGTTCTCACTGGGTGGAATTCCTCTCGGCTTGAACGTCGAAGTCGGTCAAGGATTTGGTAGAGAAAAAACCGATTCTCAATCCAATGGGATCGCTGGCGTTTATGTCGGAACAGGCATACACGCCTATTTTTAAATCCGTTAGATCTCACATCCATTCAATTCAATTTGCGATGTTCGGCTTCCCACTCTTCCCACGTCGGTTTGTCGCCTTCAGTGAGCACAACAAGCGGCACTCTACGACCCGCGAGTGCTTTGGTCTTCACGAATTCGGCAGCTTCACGCTGTTCGACAGTCAAATCAGCGCGGTCAGGCGTGGGAAAGTAGCGGAAGTCGATACTCCAACGAGATTTTCGCGTTGTGTTCACTTTGCTGGTATGTACACAAAGGTTTGACATGAACAACGCGCCACCCGGTTTAAGAGGAATCGGCACTGGCGTACCACGCGCTTCAACATCCTCTTCCATTCGGACGTTTGAATCTGCACCCCGTGCACCATCCAGCAACCCCCAACGGTGACTGCCCGGAATAACCCAGCAACACCCATTTTCAACCGTCGCTTCAACCAGCGGTACCCACACCGTAACCATGTGGAGCTCCTCCGTGTGTTTTTCCTTCTTTCCAATGGTTGACTGGTCCAAATATTGGCTGTCCTGATGCCACGGAAACGAGGTAATCACGCTGCCGGGGAGTTTTGTCCGTAACGCTGGCGTACCGATATTCGACACTTCGGGACCTAAGAGAAGGCGTAGCACATTCAGAACACCGGGGAGGTTGTAAAGCTCGTAAAACTCACGTCCATACATACCAAAAGACCAGTTGCGAGGTAATATATCCAACGCTTCGCAGATCGCAGCATACCGTCGCTCAAAAGATTCGTTTTCATAGCGCGACGACAGTTTGCCTTCCGTATACAATTCATCGCTGTATGCCTCGACCTTCGCTTTGATGAAGTCGCGGATAGGATCTAAATCTCGGTTATTAATAATGTCTTTGACCACCACATAACCATTACGTTCATAAGAGGCTTTGATTTCTTGATCCGTCATGTGTTAATCTCCTCCATTGCTGTTGCACAATCTGAAAAAACATGTTATCATGAATGCTGAGCAAACGCAATATAATTGAACCTTTTTAGCCAATACATATAAAAAACATTTCGGAGATAATTCAGTGAAACCAACACGGAAGATTGTCGCAATCGGTGGTGGAGAGCTTAAATTACTGGAAACCGCCGACATCGACAAACGCATCATAGAGTTGACTGGCAAAACACGATCCAAGGCACTCTTTATTCCAACCGCCAGTGGTGACCCTGCTGGATATATAGAGACCTTCGAGACGTGCTACGGCAAACACTTCGGGTGCCAAACGCGCATCCTAAATCTGATTCAAAATCCGCCACCGTTTGAGGAAATGTCTGCCTTGGTATTGGATTCAGATTTGGTTTATGTCGGCGGAGGAAACACCTACAGGATGATGAAAATCTGGCGGCGGTTAGGGTTGGATACCGTGTTAGCAGAGGCAGCGTCTCGTGGCATTGTCCTATCGGGTCTCAGCGCGGGCGCGATCTGCTGGTTTAAATACGGTTGCAGTGATTCTCGTTCTTTCTCGGACAACGTAGCGTGGGACTATATCCGTGTGAGTGGATTGGGATTCATCAACGCTGTATATTGTCCGCATTACCACTTCGAGAAGCGGGAGGATGCTTTCTCAAAGATGATTGCAAAGCGGGGTGGTATCGGAATTGCCTGTGACAACAACGCTGCAATTGAGGTCGTTGGAAACCATTACCGCGTGCTTACCTCTGCGCCGAATGCCAAGGCATACAAACTCTTCAAGCGTAACGGACGAACTATTATTTCGGAATTACTGCAAGATAGCGAGTATACCCCTTTGGACGATCTCCTAAGGCGGAAATAATATCAAATCCCTTGGATTGGAACTATAACTTTTATTGATTCTCTCAACCAAATTCATACACGAAGAGGAACAGACATGAAAATTACCGATGTAAAAGCGATGACGCTAAAAGGTTATAAACAGTGGAACTATGTCCAGATCGAAACCGACGCAGGATTGACAGGGATAGGCGAGGCACACCCTGGGGCGGGAATCGCCGAAATTATCCTGCAATTCAAAAGGATCCTCGTTGGCGCAGATCCAAGAAATATAGAGCCTCTTTACAATAGAATGATCGGGGCAGCGAGCAACCGATACGCCATGGGTTTGTCGGCTATCGGCGGCATAGAAACCGCACTCTGGGATCTGCTTGGAAAAAGTCTTGGCGTGCCAGTTTACCAGTTATTAGGTGGAAAATATCGAGACCGTATCCGACTCTATGCCGATGTCGGACATGGAAGATCAAACACGCCAGAAGGATGGGCGCAGCGAGCAAGGGAAGGTGTCGCGGATGGTTACCAAGCGATCAAGTTTGACATCGATAACTCTGCAAACGAGCTCAAACAGGATACGGTCAATCGGGAGCTCAGTACAGCAGAGTTGCAGAAAATGACCTCTTTAGTCGCCGCCGCACGAGAGGCTGCTGGCGACGGCATCGATATTAGTATTGACTGTCACAGCCTATTCAGTACCCATTCAGCGATGAAACTTGCCGAACGCTTGGAAGCGTTCGATTTAATGTTCTTGGAAGATCCTGTCCCGAATGACAACATCGAAGCGATGGCGAAGGTTAGTGCTGCGACCTCTATCCCGATCTGTACGGGTGAGTTCCTGTTCCGACGAGACGGCTTCCGAGAGCTGATTCAGTCCCAAGCCTGTGATATGCTGCACGTTGATGTATCTGGAACGGGCGGGATGCTGGAGGCAAAGAAAATCGCAGATCTCGCTGATCTCTATTACATCCCCTTTGCCGCCCATAACATCACATCGCCAATCGGAATGACCGCGACGGCGCACGTCTGTGCTGCTGTGCGGAATTTCATCGTCATGGAACTTCCATATCATGCAGATCAGGTCGAGTGGCGCTGGGATCTCGCAATTTCCAATGAACCGCTTATGCAAGATAACGTATTTGTGGTGCCCGAGCAGCCCGGACTGGGTATCGAAATTAACGCAGACGTTGCGAGGGAACATCTCATGCCAGGATCCGATCACTTTGGTGTATCTTAAAACCTACGCCATCTATAGTGAATTATCAAAATATTTAGATCGCTTCTCCGCTAACAAGGGTTCCGAGTTTGTAGTCGGGAAACCATTCATTGTCCGTCTCTTTCCAACACGAGAGAGATTTCTCAGTCTCGCCGATTCACAATGACCACGTAATTCTAAAATTTAGCGAAAATTTCATTTTATCTGATTCTGTTTGACTTGCCCCCACAACACTACCAACTTTTTTTGTGGTGAAACTGGTAGTTGTGGTATCGGCTGCCAAGAGGGGTTCCTATCATTGACGAGATGATTTTGCGTCAGGTTGACGAGACGCGAGCCATTGGCATTCATCACATAGATGTCATAATCTCCGTCTCGGTCCGAAGTAAAAACGATTTTCGTCCCATCTGGAGACCAGTCAGCCTGATCATCTATCGCAAATACATTATGCGTCAGTTGAATGGTATTGGAACCATCGGCATCCATTACATAGATTTCAAAATCACCATCTCGCCCCGAAGTGAAGGCGATTCGCTGCCCATCCGGAGACCAGGCAGCAGCCCTGTCCCATGGCTCCAAGTTTTTCGTCAGTTGAATGGGTCTGCCACCACTCGTTTTTATTACATAGATTTCACGATCACCATCTCGGTCCGAAGTGAAGACGATTCGCTGCCCATCCGGAGACCAATCTGGGTGACGATCTGCTTTTGGATGTCGTGTGAGATTGGTCTGATTGGTGCCATCTGCACGCATGAGATAAATCTCCTCATTACCTATATTTGAACCGTAGACGATGTGCTTCCCGTCCGGAGACCAAGCCGCACCGAAGTCTCCGGCGGGTTTATGTGTGAGATTAGTTCGGTTGGAGCCATCAACGTTCATCGCATAGATGTCATAAACACCTTTTGGGTTCGAGGTGAAAGCGATCCGCTTCCCGTCTGAAGACCAAGTCGGACTACTATCCGATGCCGGATTTTTAGTGAGTCTGACAGGATTTCTGCCATCGGTATCCATTATATAGATTTCAAAATTACCATCACGGTTTGACGCAAAGGCAATCTTCAGGTCAGACGCTGAGGTTTGATTTACTGATCCTATAAGGGAACCTATTAGCAGTGCCAAAACCGATCTTATGATTCGTTCAGAAAGGGTCAATTTCATAACGCTGCTCCTGTTTTTATTTATCGCAAAGTCTAAAAATACTAAAGTTTGGACAATTTTTTTCAAAAGTGAGTTCAATATAAGAAATGGGTTCATCACATCTATTCAATACGACAAAATGAAGACCCAACACAATATGGAAACCTCTTTGCTCCAGCAAAGCAATATGTCTATAGCAGCAAGACGAACCGAGGCTTCCGCTCC
>CAZGAW010000015.1:19463-56187 GCA_964523645.1 uncultured bacterium
CTCCGCTGGAGTGTGGACGCTTAGACATTGGTTTTCTATAGACATAGCAAGCCGAAGAGGGTGCGGTATTTTTCTACGAGTTGCATCCGTATAAGAAACTCACAGAAAAATGCAGAACTCCTTGAAAATTCAACTATCATGCAACACGAATTGTCCAAACTTTAGTAAAAATAAGTGAACACTCTATAAAATACAAACACCGCTCCTCCGTTGGCGAGGTTTCTACCTCGCCAATCTTTGAGTGTATAATTAATTGTTGGCTTTACAATTGGATGAATAAAAATTATCCCGGTAAAGCGTTCTGATAATTCACACCGGTGAACATTCCGATTACCATCCAAAACCCGACAATGCCGAACTCGCCAACAATAAAGCCCATAAATAGTGGTCGGAATCGCCGATAGTATCCGATACCGCCTAACTTCAGTGCCAAATACTTCAAAAACCAACCGATACACATACAGGACCAGAGGAAATAAGAGGAGTAAACCGCGCCCATCACATATCCAATTGGGTGCAAGTGCCACCACATAAATTGACGCTGCATAATCAGTAGAAATCCGGTGATTCCGGCTCCTAAAATCATGCTATACGCTTCTCCTAATTTCGGGTCTTTCGGGTACTGAATGAGGGAAACCATGTGATTGAAGTATCTTGGTGCCCCGATAAAGGGACCCCGTTGCAGATTTAAGCCGCCTTTTTCATAAATCAAAGGAAGCGACGCAGCATAGGAAACACCGATAGCGACAACAATCGCAAGTACCATCGCGCCGAGGATGCTTTTTCGACTTAATCGGACGGGATCCGCCGCTTTAAATCCGTGCAGAACACTTGGCATCAAAATACCACCCCAGTCGCGCATCATCACCCGCTGGAATCCTAAGAGTGCTAAGCTGTTTGCGTTGATAATTCTTGAACCGGCGATAATCTCGAAATACTCTACAGGGTACATCGGTGCCTGGATCAATAACATCCCGCCGTTGACGACCATCCACGACAGTGCAGTAGAAGCAATCAGGAACAGAACGATAATACTACAAGCGACCCAAAACGACATGCCAGCGTAGACGCAGAGACCGGCAAGCAATAGAAAACTAAGCACTGTTCCCAGCACTGCCCATCTATACGGCAATACCTCATCTGAATCGTCGATCGCTGTGGAGGCAGCCGACTTCAGAAATGTCTGCCTCAGAAGGTCTTTTATATGCCTACGACTATTAAGTAGGAAGGCGATAACCATAACCACATAGGCAGCCATCGTCTGTCCTCTCGCAGAAATCCATGGACTGATAGGGATGGCAAAGGCGTTGATGATGATGTACTGTAATTTGAAAAATAGGAAGAAAAACCAGCAACTGAAAGAAATGTCCATCGCAAGGAAGTATGTTATACCGATAACGGAGAAATAGAGGAAAAACCGAAATTGGGGCCACCAACCCATCACGATCCACGGACGTTCCGTGAATGGCGTGTACAGATCATACCGGTTCGGGATACGCGGGAGTGCAGGGACATACTCGTGCAGTCCGTTAAGTAGGTGAAAAAAGGCAGCAATACCAAATCCTACCCACACGAGCCGATTCCTGAACAAACCGTTCAGACCGGCGTGCATTGAGGTTTGCTGAACCATCTCCACAGGCACAGTAACCAGTGGAAAGATGAACCTTTCGCGTTCAACCCACTGTTTTCGCAACACAATGGATACACAGATTGTCAACGCATAAAGCAGGAGGATGAAAGCTGTCCAAACGAGAAGTGGTTTTGCCCAGAGCATCCAAGGAACAACTGACTCTCCCTCGTAGAAATCGGTAACGGCATGTTTATCCCAGACAATCAACCATTCTGGGAAATGTGGATGGAGCGTTTCAGCCCATTCGTTTTCAGGCGTAGCGAAATAGACGGGTGCTGCCAAATACGGAAGTAAGTACCCGATCATCCCTTTCGACGGGATTGCTGAACTGACCCCCATCATAACCCAGATCGTTATTGACTCTGCCGGATTTAGTGATGCTCGCGGAAATACCCTTTTCAGGAAGGGATTAACGACCAAAATGAGGAGAATCAGCGTAAACACCGCTCCTAAAGGAAAATGATTTCCAGAGATATCTGTTCCTTGGAGGTAATAGTCGTTATAGGGGGTAATAGCTGTCTGTACAATGACGAGTGCCAAACCGATCAGAATCGCCCTCACGCTCATCTACTTTTCCCCCTTGCTTTCGTTCTGGCAGCTAAGAATCCTTGTGAACCATTCTATCAAATCCGCTCTTTTCAATTAAGGAAAATCTTGAAATGATAGGACCATGAGTTTTCTGTAAGAGGGGTCTCCGAGTTCCACGCATGTCCTCTGACCGCCTATCTAAAACCGCTGTTGGTTGAGTTTTTATAGGGTACAGACTGTCCGATCCGTTCCTCGACTTGCTATGTTTGTGATTATATATTGGTTGTTGCTACTGGAAAGAAAGGTAGGCGAAAATTATCTGAGGATCGAACTTATGGGTGGAAGAACGACGCTGACGATTTTACCCGAATCTGTAATCGAAATTTGGCCCGAATGGGAGACCACCGCACCACCACCAGAATAGTTGCCAGAGGAACAACTGTTAATCTTTACAGTCACCAACAGGACTATCGTTTAAAAGAAGACTCTTTTAACTGATAACTATCTACTAATTATCACCGAACACCGGTTCTTTTGCTGGACGAACCACCCATGCTTCAAAAGCAGCTTGAAATGATTCCGTCGTGTCTCCGAAGTAGAGCTGCTGAACACTTTCGACCGGAACCGTTATATTTCCGTAGATCGGTGAGCGTCCTAACAGCTGGTCTTCCTTAACTTCAAGCGGTTCAAAAACCAGAATGGAACCATCGGTTAATCTAACAGAAATGTCTTTACCGACGGCTGACGGAAACCGACGACTGACCGCCGATTGCTGATCGTTACCAACGCTGACATCTACCACCCGTGCCACGCGGTCTATAGGAACGGAAAACCGTCGTAGTTTTGAATCAAACTGCATCGTTTCTCCATTGAAACCCAGCAGTTTCCCTCGCCTCATATCCCCGTTTTCTGCCACTAAAATATGGTTCGGTGGCGTGTCTCGGTTGAAACGGGGAACGGTTAATGCACGTTCCAATTTCGCGTCCAATTTATGATCTTTGGATTCGTCATGCGTAAAATTGAGCAGTATTTCGTCTATATTCTGGCCCGGGCGGAATTCTACTTGCTTACCATCCGCCATGAGTATAATTTTACCATCTTTCAGCTCCAAGTTTTTATCATCGATCACCACAACGTTTTCCATCGGAACGCCTTCCTGCCATTCAACACCCTGGATTTTGATATTTATATTCTCGCCGCCCTGTCCAAGAACAATATGGGAAGGTCTGCTGTTTGTGGAATGCTCGCTGCCGATGTAGTTCGCATGCGTCCTGCCCGAGAACTCAAGTGCTTTCACATGCGTCGAATCAATGCGCTGCGTCTTGATAAAAGGAGACTGGAAATCGACCGTCGTTTCACTATAGGACGAGATTTGGCACGGAATGATCTCTCCACTCTTCAGATGTAAGACATGACGAAACCGCGACGTATCAAAGGGCCACATCTTCGATGCGCGTCTATTGTTGCGTTCTATGCGAGCCGTCCGAGTGTCCGTCAGTCGTACTGCTTCCGACGCACCAACGGGTTGCCACCGAATGAACGATCCCTCTTCTCCGTCAAATAGCACGCGACCCCGAAGATCCCCTGACGGATGAAATAATCTATCCCCGTCTTCAATCTGTCCCTGATCCTTGGAACTACTGAGTTCCATCCGAAGCACTGAAGCGCCTGTAAACGCACATTCTATCGGTTCATCTGCGAACGCAGTTTGTAGCAGCATACTATCTGAGTTCACCCCCACAATTTTACCCCGCAAGACCGCGCCATCGGGATAGGTCAAAGCAACAGGATGCTCCACTTCGACCAACGCAGTACCCGGCTGAACAACACGGTCAATTTGCGCAACATCAATGTCGTGTTGAATCCCGCTTTCATCAAGCACATAGGTGTTTTCTTTTTTAACAAACAGTTTACCGTAAACGACTTGTCCATTCATCATGTGGATCCGAGATTTGGAAGCATCGACTTGCTGCTTTGCAGCACCGATAGGCTGTTGATAAACTCTTAATCGACGCACCGTCAGATTCTGACCGCGGTTATAGATATAGATGCCGGACTCCTCAACCGTTTCTCCGACCTCATCCAATTTCAGCAGCAAATTGCCAGTAAAATCAAACACCCTCAGTACATCAGTGTTCCCATCATAAGCAAGGCGCAGCCGAAAGTTTCGTCGATCCGGTTGGATTGTCAACACCGGCTCAAACAGCGTACCTTGAACGACCACCAGTTCGTTAACCCAAGTTTCCAACCGCAGTGCTTCGTAAAGGTTTTTACCAAGCGCGAACACAAAACCGGGAGGACGCGCAGCGGATGCTAACTCCAAGTCAATCTCAAAACGCTGGGGCCAGTCAAGCGCATGGAAGATTTTTGCCTTGACTTTATCCGTTCGCAGATGACCCCCGCGATCCGCATACCAATCCGATCGCTCATTTCCACCAAACAGAAACATCGGATCTTTCGCATCTCGTTTAGGCAATTCCCAATTCGCCAGTTGAGAGCCGTCGAAAATAAGATTGGGGTGTACTCGACGTTCAAGGCTATAGATCGCCGTACGATTCACGCGGAACTGACCGTGCCGCGCACTGGAAAAGAGAAAGGTGTCGTCATCCGAATCAATTATATCAGCTATCCAAATATCTCCGGACACGGTGCCGACGCGAAAAGCCTCCGTTGCAGGTGCCGACTGTTTTGGGAAAATAATCGAATTCAACACACCAATATCAACAACCAGATCGTCCAAAAAATAGGGAGATGCCCAACGAATCACGCCAGACGTGCTTTCCAATAACCTACCGGGAAGGACATCGCCATTTTCCCAACGTAATGTTTGCGTATAGGCTTGCGAAGGTGTTATTTCCTGAGCTTGCATCATCGGGGTCCATAATGCTGTCAATGCAGCGACAATAAGCAGCCCCTTTAGATTCCATTGCATCGTATTTCTCCTTTTTCAATGGCTTTCAGCGGTCAGCAATCAGTCATCAGTGGTCAACTGTTCGGAAAATTTATTATGTCTGCTATACAGTCTTTTTAGTGAAAGGGTTCATCAGCAACCGTGCTGAAAGCCGATAGCCGAGTGCTGACAGCCACTCACCTTTCATAAATTGGCAAGAGACGATAGTTTAACGCCAAAGAGAGGACAGCCATTCCGGTGCCGTAGGCTCTGCCGTGGGAACTCGAGAAGCTACCGTCTTCCGCCTGCATTCCTTGGAGCCACTCAATGGTTCTTCGGTTCCAAGCCTGCCACGCTTCAAAATCACTTTGAAACAGTGCCTGCGCCATATAGTAAAGATTATAGAACATGTGTCCGCTGCCGCGATGGTCAATTCGACGTTTGATGTAGTTGGAAGCGGCTTCATATTCAGGCGTGTCTTTTCTTTTTGCAATCGCATAAATCAGGACGGCAATTGCTGTCCGAGTGCTGCCCCCACCATGGCCGCTCGTCACCTGATACGCGACACTTCCGTCTTGCATGGTGTGCGTCTGGAAAAAGCTCACCGCCTTGTCAACCGCTTCGTTAGGAATCTCGATACCGGCGTTCCGTGCGCCGAGTATGCCCATTAACACAGTGCCAGCCACAGTTGTGTCTGCATCTTGGGATTCCGGCGAGTAACGCCAAGCTCCCCACGGATTCTTCCGCTGTGCAGTCAACGAAGAACGCACCGCCAGCTCCAACGCTTCGCTAAGGGGGCGCCGCCGTTCGGGAGGAACGTCACTTCCCTCCCAGAGCAGACGTTCACTGACTGCACCATACGCTTCGGACAATGCCAACAAAGCAAAACCGTGTTGGTACATGGATCCGTGTCCACCCCAAGTGCCACCGATGTACCCCGTTCTGGCATTCTGATTGCCGATGATATTCTGCAAGGCTTTACGGATAGTGATCGCATAAGGCCCGAAGTCCGGGTCTTCGCCACTTGCCATCAATGCCATGACACAAATCCCCGTTATACCGGGTCCACTCCCTGCGCCTGACCAGCTCCCATCCGCCATTTGTGTGTTAACGAGATAGCGTAAACCGCGATCATTGATAATACGAACCGCCGCAGGCACACCCGTACCATAGCGGAGGGCGGCATCCTGCGCATAAATCGGTTCGATTGAAAACGTTCCGAGCATCATTAGAAAACCGAAAAACAAAAGAACGAACATGTGTTTATACATCAGGAAACCTCTGTTTTTTCTGTATTTCGTTATCATCTCTCCCATTCAGCGCGCTGCCAAGGACTGAATATTTCGGGGTCTGTCCTTACGACAAGTTCAACAAGTGTAATGATGAAACCTTCCTGGCTCCATGCAGGAATAGTTAACTGCGATGCCGTTGTTTCTAACTGCTTTCGCTGTGTGTCATTCAAGAGCAGCTGAAGGTCCATAAATGCCACCATCAGGTCCCGGAAAGCCTGTTGACCCAATGCGGATCTTTCGGCTCGGCGCGCGAAATACTGCGTGAACGCCTCCTCAGACAGCACATCTTTGATAACTTGTTGGTAGAGTGGATGATCTATAAGGTCGTCCACCCTTGCTTTTCCACTTCTTATGTTTGCGTCTCTCTGGGTACGTAATTCCTCTTGCATAGTCTTGAGCTTCTCAACTGCTTTTTCGCGAGTCATTTTCCCTACTTTCACCGCTTCTAAGAGTCTCGATACGGCGGTGAACCTTCCGAAATCATCGTCTTGGGTTTTGTCTTGTGTTTCAATATATTGTTGGACCACACCCTTAGTGACCAATGCTAAACGATGCGTGGCGCGCTCGTTGAGAACACCTAACTGTGCAGTATGTGCCGCGAGTATTGCCTCGGCAAGCTGCCACTGTTGAGATTCGGTGATGTTATCTTCACCGCCCCCCTGAGTTTGTTTCTCTAGTTCATCAAATTCTACATCAACGTCCCTATTTTCCAATTCATGAGCTTCAGGTTTTATGGGCTTTAAAACCTCCATTCCGACCTTGTCGCTCCACCTTGCCTTTTCTAAGTCAACCATACTTTGCCAAATTTTGAACTGATTCCGGTTTAATACCTCATCCAGAGCGATGTTTAATTCATCATGTAGCAGATTCACTATTCTGTGCAGTAAAGAATGTCCTTGCAATACGTTGATTGAGGTTATTCGCTGTTCATCACCGCTTCTGTCAAGCAGCAATTGCGTAACATTCTCCCGTTGATCCTCCGTCAAATTGAGTGCCCGATCAAGAAATACCGTCAGGTATCGAACCGCTGCTTTCTGATCTCGCTGCCGATATGCTTTCGTAAGATTGAGATAGTTCTGAAACTGCGTCTCAGTCAGATAGTCAGCGAATATCTTCTTACAATCCGGATGTGACAACAAGGTTTCAAGCCACACAATATTTCCATTTCGCTCTGCCTCTCGGAAGGAAAGGATGTCCTCGCCACGCATTAGTGCGCTCTCAATTGAGTTATGAATTGACTGATGAAAGGCATCAACAATCAATGTGCTCAGATTGTAACGCCTGCCGACACTTTCGCTGACGTGCCGGAGGAAATTCTCGGTTTTTTGCGTATCGGTATGGCCCTTCTTTCTCATTCTGAGCGGTATGAAATGGTCGCCCCTATTAACCACAGTAACAGGTTTACCTATCCTCCCAACGTAGTCTCTCCTATAAATATTAATCAGATATCGCCCTTCGGGAAGACCTGAACGTTCATAATTGCCATCGGCATCAGTCTTTGCTGTAAACTCCTTACTGCCATCTTGAGCAACAATCTCGACCTTAACACCCTCAATTGGGTTCTGTGCTGCGGTTGTATCAGTAATCTTGCCTCGGACGGTTCCACCTTTCGCAGCGTCGTCTTGCGCGAAGATGATGCCAACAGACATAATACTAACACAAATAACCGCTAATAGCACAAAACGCAAACAAATCATCTGTTATGAACCTCTTGACTATCATTTTCCCCATATAATTGGAGCGAACACACGTTCAAACTCACGCTGCTGCCAAGATGTGAGAATTTCAAAGTTCGTCGCCCGTCGAAAAAGCTCAAAAAACATAAACTCCGCCGGTTTACTCCCAGCATACCGAACAGGAGCCAAGTGTGACGCTGCCGTTTCTAATTGCTTCCGCTGTGGATCGTCCAAAAGTAGCTGCGTATCCATGCCCGCCACCGCTATATCACGCAAAGCCTGTAGACGCAAAGCCTCCCTTTCGACTCGGTGTGCGGTATATTTTGCGAACGCCTCCTCAGAAAGTACATCTTTGATAGCTTGTTGGTAGAGTCGATCCTTTGTAATGCCCGAAGCACTCTTCTCAGCTCTTTGCCTGTTGGTTCTATCTTCGTCCCATAAATCTTTTCTGATGACTTGGAGTCCTCCAGCCGCCTGTTCGAGAGTCATTTCACCAGCTTCAACCCTCTTCCTGAATTTCGCTTCAAACCGCTGTAGTACTCGTTCGCGACGTTCATCTCGTGCTTCAAAATATTGTTGAACTGTACCTCTGGCAGCGAGTGCTAAACGCCGCGCAGCACGTTCGTCAAGGGGGCCTAATAACTCGGTATGTGCGATCAACTTGGCTATAGCCACATCTTCTGCGTTCGCCTCAGCGTTAACAAATCCCCGCCAAACTATAGACTGTGCCTCGGTTAATATACTCTCCAGGGAAATTTTCAGCCTATAATGTGCCAGATGTACCGCCTCCTGTGAACCGATCCCTAATATGTGCATTGCGGTCGGAAAGGCTTCATTCTCCGTTGTGTCAAGTAGCGATTGCACAACCTTCTCGCGTTGCGCTGCCGTCAAACTGAGTTCTTTGTCGAGGGCAACCGTTATCCGCCGAGCGACGGCTTGTTGGTCTCGCTGCCGTCGCGCTTCTGTAAATTCTAAATAATCCTGAAGCTGCGCCTCGTTCAAGTGTTCAGTAAACAACACCTTACAGTCAAGGCGCGACAATAGCACTTTGAGCAACCCTTCACTACCACCCTCTACTGATTTTGCGAAGACATGTATATTTCCATCTCGCTTTAGTGCAATTTCAACGGATTCCAGAATTGACCAGCGAAGTGTGTCGGCAGTTGCCGGGTCCAAATCATAACGTCTGCTGACACTTTCGGCGATGCCCTGAAGTAAGGACTCAACTCGTGGTTTGATTTCTTGTTTGATAGCAATGTGCTTTCTTTCCTGTTGCACTTCAAAGAACGGCTTGATATTGCCCTTCTGAGCCATCTTGAGCGGGACGAAGTGATCACCATCCTCAACGATGGTAACAGGTTTACCAAGCCGCTTGTCGTACCCGTCTTTAAATATGCTAATCAGATAGCGTCCAGCAGGCAGCCCAGCGTGTTTGTAATTACCATCCCCATCTGTCTTTGTTAGATATTCTTCACCACCATCTTGAGCAACAATCTTGACCTCAACGCCTTCAATTGGATTCTGCGCTGGCGTTACATCATTAATCAGCCCTCGGAGGGTTCCGCCATTGGCAGGCGTATCTTGGGCGAAGATCACACCATCAGACATAATAATGACACAAATAACTGCTATTAGCACAAAACCCAAACGAGTCATCTGTTCAGCCTCCTTACAATCACCTTCTCTGCCACCGAAGTGGACCGAATACACGTTCAAACTCGCCCTGCTGCCAAGGTGTCAGGACTTCAAAATCTACCGTCTGTGGGAAAAACTGGAAAAACATCAACTCCGCCGGTGCCTCCTCTTTAATCCGACCTGGAATCAACTGCGACGCTGACGTTTCTAACGCTTCCCGCTGTGTGTCCCCCAAAAGCAGTTGCGTATCGAGGCACGCCACTACCACATCGCGCAACACCTGCTGATGGAAAGTCTCTCTTTCCGCCTGATGTGCGGTATATTGCGCGAATGCCTCTTCAGAAAGCACATCTTTGATAGTCTGTTGATACAGCGGATGATCTGTAATGTTTGAAGTACTATTCTCACCCCTTGTGTTCGCTTCCATTTCAATCGCTAAATCTCGCCGCATGATTTTAAGTCTTGTAGCAGCTTGCTCGCGGGTCATTTCGCCAGCTTCCACTTTCTTCATGAGTTCGGCTTCGGCTGCCCGATATTTTGTTTCGGGTGCTTCGCCTTGGGCTTCAATGTACTGTTGCGCCACACCTTTGGCAACAATTGCCAAACGTCGAGCCGCGCGTTCGTCAAGGGGACCTAATAACTCAGTATGTGCTGCGAGTTTGGCTTCGGCGATCTGCATCTTTTGCTCTTGAGATTCCATTGTATCTGGGTTAATTTCTTGCCAAGGTGGCAATCCTCGCGGATCAATCCTTACTTCGTTAATTACGACTTCAACCTTTCTCTCTACTTCAAATTTAAACTTAACTGGATCCCTATGGATAAGCGGACGCTTTCCGTCAGGGGCCGCAACTCTTTCCTCAGCCACTTTCTCAGGCTCGATAGCCTTCGGGTCAATAACGTCTACTATAAATCCTTCGCGCGCGCCAGCCAACCCGTGCCAAACTTTGGACTGCGCCTCACTCAAGAGAGCGTCCGGAGAGATTTTCAATCTATAGTGTACCAGCTGGACCGCCTGCTGCGAACCGAGCCGCAACACACTCATTGAGATCGGAAAGTCTTCGCTTTCCCTTGCGTCAAGTACCGATTGCACAACCTTCTCGCGCTGCTCTGCCGTCAAACTGAGTTCCTTGTCGATCAAAACCGCTACCCGCCGAGCGACCACCTCTTGATCTTGCTGCCGACGGGCTTCCGTGAAATCCATATAGTCCTGAAGCTGCGCCTCGGTCAGGTGTTCCGTAAACGCTGCCTGGCAAGCAGGATACGACAATAATATTTCAAGCAAGGACATGTTCCCCGCTTCGATTGCCTTTGCGAAGGCATTCAAATTGCCGCCCTGCTCCAGTGTCTCCACAATTGAATTGAGAATTGCTCCATGAAATGCTTTAGCAGCTGCCGCGTCGAGACCGTAACGCTCACCAACACTTTCCGTGAAACGTTGAAGTAGGGATACAATTCGCTGTTTAACCATAACGTTCAGTCTTTCAGCTGGCGGTATTGCAAAGGGCGGCTCGATATTGCCCTTTGGCATCATCTTGAGCGGAAGGAAGTGGTCCCCACCGTCAACAATGGTAACAGGTTTTCCATCCCGCTCGCCGTATCCGTCCTTAGATATACTAATCAGGTAGCGCCCTGCGGGAAGCCCAGCGTGTTCGTAATTACCGTCCGCATCCGTCCTTGTTGTGAACTCCTTACTGCCATCTCGCGCAACAATCTTGACCTCAACGCCTTCAATTGGGTTCTGCGCCGGTGTTACATCGGAGATTTGTCCCCGGAGGGTCCCACCGTTCAGAGCATTTTCTTGTGCAAAGGCAATCCCGAGGAACATAGCGATACAAATAATGACTATTATCACGAAATTTAAACGGGTCACCTGTCAATCCTCCTTCTAATCACTTTCTTCTCATTCTCCTATGGAACTTACATTTGTCCAATTTTATCACGAATTCAGTACAAACCGTTGAACCTTCCAACAGTTAACCCACCGGGATTGTAGCCAAACCCGTCTGCCATTCCTGACCCTTTTTGCCTGCATAGAGCATGGCGTAGGTATCCCCGACTTCAAAGATCTGACCCGTCAGCACACTATCGCAATCAAACGCATCGGGATCGTCGGTGGGTGTAAATATAGGATTGTAAGGGTTCGGCTCGAAGGTACGGAAATCACGAGTTCGCACGTGTCCGATCCGCCAGACTTTGCCGTCAAATCCACCGTAGAGAATATGGAAGTACTCTGGACCTTTGAACACTTCGGTTTCACGCACGGCTTTACTGTCCCACGTTTGTCCGCTACCGCTGAAAACGGGATTGTCAGGATTCTTTCTGACCGACGCTGGATCGCCTGTCGGTGCCGTCGCGTGACACATCGTCAATCCCTCTCCGAATGATCGCGTCGCTTTTCCGGTATAAACGATGTGAATCGTATCGCCATCTATCACAACCGACGGGTGACTTGCACCGTGCCGTTCGTGCTCGGTATCCGCAGAAATAACAGGGGTACGCTGGACACGCCGCCACTCGCCAAGGTCCCCATCGCTCACAAGCAGCCCCGTCTGCTCAGGGACCGTTTTCCCCTTGCCTCGATAATACATATAGAATTTGCCATCGGCAGGATTTAGGAACGGAAACGGGTACTCGACAGATGCGTCATCGAAACCGTTTGCAGAAGGTTCAAGAATGGGGTTCCGTGGATCCTGCGTGATGTTGGTGAGGTCACTTATTGGAGCCGTAGCGTACATGATCAACCAGCGAACACCAAGGTCGCGTTTACACCAGATGTAGTGTACCGTTTCATCAACAACAATGGCATGGGTTGCCGCTGCCCAGAGCGGCGGTGGTAGAGAAATAATCGGATTGCCTCCCTCAATCCTCTTGAAACTGGCGAATAACTCAAACGGGATAGGATCTTTCGGCATATTTGTCATTGAGCTCCTCTCTCTAAAGTATCGAAGTAAGCGTCCAAACCTTGGCGAAACTCCTCTGGTAACACGCGTCCCGCTTGCCCAGTTGCCTGTCTGGGTGCGCGATTTTCAATAAAGGCTCTGCCGCTGTCGTCACCAATACCAATGAGTGTTAAAGCAGAAGCGGTCGCTGGTGGTGCATTTATTATCATGGGTGCATTTGGAACCCGCCCTGTTTCGAGTAGGATTTCAATCACTTCGCTTATAGCAGCAATTGCTCTGGGACCGGTATCCGGTTCCGCCAGGATGTCTTCCACTTCGTCCATCACCTCCGCGGCTCGTCCTACCTTCGCAAGCTGCCGCTGGATGAAGGGTTCGTCTGCGTTCGGTAAGAGGCTAATCTGAGCCTCCACCTCGCGGGTATCCTCCGTAAGCGTAATTTGCGTATCATACAACGCTATGCTCCGTTCGCTGTATTCATCAGCAGTCAGCGCATCCTTCGCCTGCTCCAATTCGCGTGTCTCTTCCCGCAATTGGATCTCGCGATTGATGATGCGCATCACTTCCACAACGATTTCCGGAGGTAGATTCGGCCGCCTAACCATTCCACCTTCTCCAGGCGGTCCTCCTTCAGGCAGCGGATCAACCAACTGCTCTGCCCAGCGATCCAACGTATCCGCCCAGAATTCGGCATCAATCGTTGATTCACCGATAAAATTGCCCTTTATCGCTTCCGCCATGTCCTTCATCTGGTTGGACACGACAGCGTCCTGCATCTCCGCCAGAACCCGCGAGAAGTTTTCAGAAGGACGCCGATCGGCGTAAGCGACCATATCTTGCAGGAGTGTAGATGCCACCCCAGACTCAGTGACCTCTTTTTCAGCCAATCGCTCCCGGTCAAAATCAAAGACGAATTCGTCACGATCAAGACCAAATCCATCGAGATTGTTCAGGTCCGCCGCGATGTCAATCTGCCGCCGTGAGGCAGCTTTCAAACGTTTCACAAATGTGCTGTTTTCAAAACCTGTGAGCAATTTGTTCATTTCCTCTGCCAATTTGGCAAAGGTGTCCAGCAATTCCTGCTGTTCTTTGACCGCTTCCAGAACCAGTTCTCCCGTCTGAGGTGCCGGTGGTTCTTCCTCGTCCTCATTATCTCTACCGCTTCCTTTAAGAGTCGTCCCAGGGATTCCCAGACCACCAACGATTTGTGGTGCCTGTCCTGCCGCGTCTTCCTCCTCGTTGAAACCCGATTCAACATCAATAACAAGCGGTGTCGGATTAGCGGGTATAAAACCCGGCTTCCCGTCCGGTTGCTTGCTTCGATTCACGACGACACTCGCCCCAGGTGTATTCGGGTCCTCAGGAACTTCGTCTAACCCTTCAGGAGGCGTTTTGCTCTCGGGTCCGTATTTCTCCACTTCTTCCAAGTTATTAGGTTCACCGCCCGAAGGGGATGGCGATCCCGATGCTGTCAGAGAAGGGGGCCCTTGCTGACCGCTGACTGCTGATTGCTGATTGCTATTCAGTCCTGGTGCCTCGGCAGCCCGCGCAAGTAAGTCCGCAACAGAGGGCATCCGCTGCCCAGCAATCTCCTCAAGCTGCTTCAGGATTTCCGCCCACGAATCGAGTCGGTCAGGATCGAATTCCTCGTTCTTCATCGCTTCCTGCACCAACTCCTCCCCAAGTTGAATTAAACTATCAAGTCGCGCTGCATTAGCACGCTCCGCTGCTGCTTGATTCTGCATTTTCCTGCGTTGCGCTGGATCGTCAAGCGCCTCGGGCGGCAGATCCTGCAGTTCGCGATTCGTTTCGTTCAACTGCAGTTCCTTGTCGTGGACCTCCTGTGCCGCGCCTACCCAGAGTTCCATCTGATCGACCAACCACTTGAAATGTTCCTCAGGTGTCAGCACATGTATGACGAGGGCGGGTGAACGGACACGTTCGCGATCGGGTAGATAATCCTCAGCAAAAGCACGCAAGCGTAGACTCTGCGGACGCACATTTTCTCGCACCGCAGAGAATGTCGCCGCAACGGTCATACTATCTGTAGCCGGTGTGCCAGAAGATACTAGTTTCTCGCCCCTCGTAGGTTCGGGATTGTGAATCGGATTACTGATGCCTTCCCATTCCAGACCGATTCGCTTCACACCAAAATCGTCCGATGCTTGAATCTCGAAGGTGAGAACCTCACTCGAAAGGACAACACGATTGTTCTTGAGTTTGCTGAAACTGACCGTCGGCGGTTCATCCGCTTGTACCTCTACCTGTAGCACTTGTGGTTCACGTGCCGCGAGACCAAAGTGATCACGCCACGTCAATCGAAGTTCGGTTTGTTCCTCTATACGGATAGGTTCGGTTGTTACACGCGCACCAGCAACGCGTTGTGGTCGATCGTTCAAAGTTGCTTCCGCGAGTTCCCGCGTTGCTGTGGCTTCTAAAACTGCGGTACTCCCTTTTAACAAACTGAGTGTCCCGCCGCGGGCATCTTCCACCAGTGGCTCGCTACGTTGTAAATAGGTCGGCAATTCGACTTCAGCAATAAGCGCAGTCAGTGCGGGACGCAACTTCGGCTCAACCGGAATCGTGCGTCGAGCATCTCCTACTCGAACCTTGAGGTGTCCGTCCTTTGTTTGAGGCGGCAACTGAAATTGGTACGCCGCTCCGTCTCGCGTCGCAACTATCGGGACTTGGTCTGCATACCGCGCTTCTCCTGACTCGGGTTTCCACGGCGAATTGTCTTTTAGGCGTGCTTCCACATCAAAGGGTTCAGCGTACGGGACCACACGTAGACCTGTTTCGCCCTCTAATTGTGCGAAGGTGTAACGCGGTACGGCACGCCACGGAGTCAACCATCTAGCGAAGGTGTTCCAACTCGTTGCGGGTATTACAACACCTCCAATCACCACTAACACTAAGGGCAGGGCTGCCGCCAACGCCCAGCGACGGTGCCGCGGGTTGGGAACCGCATCCGCTAAATTATGTCTTGCAACCTCCGCATCCACTTGACGCATGGCTGCCTCAACGAGTGTAGGACTCGCTAATTGATCTTCCCGATTCCGCGCTAATTCTACGATGCCGAGGACGTGATCCCCAAAACGTGGAAACTTGTGCTGCAACAATCGAGCGACCCCCTCCAATTGCCGGTGTTTCCAAACCCAATTGTAGTACTTCATAGGTAGGAGAAAGATCATCCCTACCATACCCATCACCAAAATGAATGCCCGCAAAAGTGTGGGTGTATCGAACACCCTGTCTAAACAAAACACGATGATATACGAGACAAGGATACCGAAGATTGCTCCCAGAACACCTTCAGCGAGTTTGATCGTCCACACCCGTTTTTGGTACTGTTCGAGTGCCGCTTTCATACGCGGTGGTAGGTTGACTGTTCCCTCTTGTTTTTTTAATTTTCCTTGCGGTTCGGTAAAATCGGTTGAAGTATTCATGTGGTTCTCCGTAGAGCCGCCTTCCATTTCGTTTCAGACTTAGTGTTTTGTGTTGTTGATTTTACTTAAAAGAGACCCTTAACTGACCGCTGAAAGGATTTTTTGAAAAAAAATCCGACCTGACTGCTGACAACTATACCGCCCCTGTCATTTTTCTCGCAATCCAGAACAATCCGAGCAGTAGGATGAGAAGTCCTGCCCACAGCGGATGTGCCCAGATTCGTGTGCGATGTACCGTCGGTTCAGGTTCCGGTAAAGCTGCGAGATAATCCAACAGACTTCGCACCTCAGAAACCGACACTAATTTGCCATCGGTAATTTTGGCGATCTCATCTAAAACCTCGAAACGCGCCAAACGCCCCTGTTGCTCTCGATTTAAACCTTGGACTGACAGATCGGTCTGTACCGATGCTCCAGTTTCGGTACTACTGGCAACGAGGCGATAGTTACCAGCCTCTTCCGGTACAAACGATCCTGTGAACAAACCTATCGCATCTCCTTCACCCGGCTGCAATCGGATCGACTGCGTTTTGCCTGATGGTGAAATCGCCTGCACAATAACTGAACCTTTATCTAACGGACCCCCCAACGGATCATTTACGTTGGCATTTAACATCACAACATCATCTACATGTGGTCGGTCTGGCGAATAAAACAACCGCATTGATTCACCTTGTGCCATCTGCCGACGATACGCCATCCATCGCGCAACCTGACTCCAGAAACGGTAGTGGTACTTGTCTTCAACACCTTGCCGCCAACGCCATGCGCTATCTGTTCCCATGAACAATACTTTACCGGCACCGTACGTCTTGGTCACGATAAGCGGCACGCGTCCGGAAGTCGTCGCAACCTCATCGTGTACTGCTAAGGTCTCTGTACCCACCTTGGCGCGCTTGACCGCAGCGTACCAGTAGAAACCGGGCAATGTCCGCCACACTTGGCGATTGGTTTCCGCGGTCTCCGAAAGACGCGTTAGCAAACTTCGCTGTCCGAGCTGCGTGAGCGCGAAATATCCCTGGGCAGTCGATCCAACACCATAAGAGGTCGCAGCGTCCAAAACCACCGGATAAAGATCCGCAAGCGGACTGGACATCAACGAATCCTGCATCCCGGTACGCCCCGGCATAAAGACAAGTCCAGCCGCCTGGGCACTGACAAGCTGCCGCAAGTCTTGTGCTTGCTCAAGCGTTAACTGCTTCTGCGCGATACCGACATCACCGAGAAATACCACATCATAGTGACTCAGTTCATTTGTCGTAGGAAAACTTTTGATATAACTCCGTCCGCCACCAACTTTGGGCAATTCGGGATGAAAAAGGAGACATGTTAATTCAACCCCTGGATCGCGTTCCAGTGCATTACGCAGATATCGGTACTCCCAACGTGGATAGGATTCGACGACAAGGACTTTCAATTGTTCTTTTCGCACTGATATCGGTGCGGAGATCTCATTGTTTTCTGGGATTAATTCTTGTGTATCTCTCGGAATACGCATTGTCAGTGTATAGTCTCCGGTTGCTGGTGGTGTCCAGACCATGTTCTCTTGCGCTCGGCTCATCGCAGGCACACGGATCAGTTTCGTAACCTTTGATTTCTGATTGATACTGAGGGTAACACTTATGTCCCGGTCCTGTCCCAAAGTACTGCGAACGACAAACGGAATCCGCAGCTGCTTGTTCACAACTGCATACGTTGGTGCATCCATACTCACCAATTCAAGGTCAGGTAATGGTACTTTACTGCCCACGCCAACCGCGAAAACCGGAATCCCTCTCATCCGAAAACGGGTAGCCGCCTCAACAGGTGAGTTGCCGATATTCCAATCACCGTCCGACAATAGCACGACACCACGAAGGTTGGCGTGCGTGTCTAAAACCTGCGACAGTCCTGCATTCAAATCCGTCGCTTCCTCCGCTGGCTCCAACTGTGAAGAGAACGGTTCAAACACCACACTGAGATCGTCGGCATCTGTCGGTTTCCAAACCTCCTCAGATATCAGCGGTTGAATCGTCTCGGCGCGGCTTTTTGGCTTGTCAGAAAGGTCTTGTGCCTCAATCACATCCCGTGTTTTCATGCTGTTAGATTTGTCCCAAAGGACGGCGAGCGTGGCGCGTCGATCCGGTAGTTGCGTCTGGAGCCACTCAGGTTGATTTAGGGTTACAACGACCAAACAAATCAATACAAAACGGAGCAACTCAAGCAGTCCGATCTTCTTGCTATAACCGCTGCGATGCCATGCCAGCCAGCACAACGCGCCTGCTGCAATCACGACAACCAAACTCAAGCCTAAGAAGGTCCCACTTGAGAAAAATTCAAGATTTCCCTGCTGTTCTTGCATTATGATGTCCTTACTTCTTAACCATCGGAAACTATCAGTAAGATTTTCCACAAAACATCATTGCTGATAGCCGAATGCTGACCGCTATTCCGCCCTTCCACCTGCTACTGTGAGGTCGATTAAAGGGGTCGCTTCAGATCTTCTATTTGGCAAACTCAGCACCGCCTCCGCCAGCAGTGCCACTATCATGGCAATGAGAAAGATGCGCCATAGTTCACTCGTTAAAGCAGATGTATCACCAACATCAACATCAATCCGCCGATATGACATTCCATCAAATAACGCGTCCACTGCTTCAACAGGTACTGCCACCGCATTGTCTTCAATTTGACTACGGTTTACAGCAGTCCAATACGTTTCGTCCCGGTATATGCCAGCGTGCAGCCCGCGTTGTGAGGATAAATGCAGCGGCGCGTTTGAACTGTCTGCAGGTGCCACTAACTCCCACTGGTTGCGGTCTGTTAGTACATCAGATCCCGCGTCGCGTTGAGATGCCATAGCCAATGCGTGACAGCCTTGATCCAACGCCCGCTGCAACATCACATAAAAGACAACACCTTCACGTTCGAGAGCGGAAAATTGTGCCGTAGGTAGTGTGCTACAGAAATATACCGCCCCCCGATCAGTAGCAACACGCGTTAGCAGAGAAGCCTCGTTGTCAAATCTCGCCAGCGGTGTCCCAGGGCTTTCAAAAGAACGATATCGATAGGTACGTAGTTCGTTTAAGGGCAAAGCCTCTCCACTCTCTACATGTTTCAGTAGATCTGTATCGCCGCGCCACCATGAAAGATTGAAAACTTGCTGACTGCTATTCTCAGGCGTTTGCCAGTCTCCCCAACGCGAAGCCAAGAACTGTTCATCTGCGTGTTGACGTGGTGGAAAGAACACAACCACGCGCCCTGTGTTAACGAATCGCTCAATCTGTTCCGCTACCGCTCCGCGCGGTAGAGCCGCTTGCCAAATCAGTAATCCTGTACTTTCCCAATCAATTTCTGTGACGCGATCCGCGGAGATCACATCAACCCGATGTTGAAGTCGAGGATCGGTCGGAACGGCAAGTGCCCGACGGAACGCTTCACCATTCTTCACATCATCACTGACAATAACCGCCCTTCGCACCGGTGCTTCTGAAAACACGAAGAAAAACTGATTATCCAAAGGATTCGTATCACCGGGCAATCTAACCGCCCCCCAGCCTGAACGCAGTTTAGTATCAATGGGGATACGGTATCCTCGCAAAGAAGCACCTTGTCTGTCCAGTTCGACTTCAACGACAGATCGGACGTTATTGATTTCAAACTCAATCGGCAATTCCTGTCGCGTTGTGCCACTGCTTCCCTTCTGCCGAACAATCACATCAAGGACAAGCTCGGCATCGTTCCCGCGTTCCCACCGTTGCACGTTTTCCACCCTTACCGACAAATTGCTTGAAGATGGATCTGCGTATGCAAGCAAAAAATGATGTACGCCCTCCAACTGCGCAAATTCCTCGCGGATCGCATGCCAGCGACCGCTTTCAACATCCCAATCGTTCTCGCTCAAATCAGAGCAGATCCACACGTCAGTCCGCCCTGATCTATTCGCCTTGAGGTACGCCAAGGTGGATTCAAGCATACCCGGAATATCTGCGCTGGTGGCAGTCGATCCAGTTATGGGTAGGTTTAAGAGGGCATTCGGTGAATCTACCTCCTGCAGCTGACCGGTGGCACTATCTATTAGGATCAGGTGTGTTCCGTAATCGCCCTGTTCAAGCAAGTCCGCAAGCTTCTGCAGTGCCGCTGACCTTTTCGATTGACCTGCTTGCAGGTCTTGCACTTCCATACTGGCGGAGCGGTCAAGCAGAATTAAAGTCGCATCGGGTTTGCCCATTCCGATGCTACCTAACCAACCTCCTGACAGTGGACGACTGACCACAAAAACCAGCGCTGCCACTGCGAGAACGCGCATCAATAGGATGAGGAAATGCCGAAGGCGTGCCATACCCTTGCTCATGCGTTTTGCACGCATCAGAAACATCATCGCTGCCCAAGGGATAGTGCGGTGTCGATGCTGATTGATCAGGTGGATAAGGATCGGCAACGCGATCAAAGGGAGTGCGATTAATGCCAACGGTTGTAGAAAACCCATCCTTCACATCCTTTGTAAATAGTTGTCAGTTACCGACTATCAGCGGTCAGAGGAAGAGAAACTTGATGAAACCCAGACTCGTTCTGATGGCTGACTGCTAATGACTGATAGCCAGTAAAAGAAGTTTCTTCTCTATGAAAACCTCTTAACTGATAACTGACGACTGATAATTGACTACGAATCTTCACTTATGCCCTTTTGGAGTTCGCCCTAACAGGAACCGCGCCAACACATCGTCGTAGTTCTCATCAATAGAAATACGGTGGTAATCGACTTCAGTCTCCTGAATGACTGCGTTCATACTTTCAAGATACATTTCAAGGGCACGCTGGTACTGCGCGCCAATGACGGTTGGATCCGCCAGTATAGGTTCGCCGCCCTCCATATCAACGAAGCGCATCGGACGATCAAACTCCAACGCCAACTCGCTCTGCTCTAATAGGTGAAAAACAGCGACATCATGCTTACGAAATCGCAGATGATCAAGACAGTTCCGCACAACTTCTGGCTCGATAAACAGATCGGACAGAATAATAATGAGTGCTCTTTGTGGAACGCGTTCAGCGGTTTCATGGAGAATGTTCGCCAATCCCGTTTCACCAGAGGCTTCCATCGCACCCAATTCATCGAGTACTGCGCTAAGGTGCGTCGCACTCCGTTTCGGTGAGATTTCTTTTTGGAACCCCGTACCGGCACAGTAGAGTCCAACGGCATCGCCTTGCTGTGCCGCGATATAGGCTAAGGTACCGGCGATACGACGGGCATAGTCGAGTTTACGCATACCGTTGTACGCGAAATTCATGGATCCACTGGTATCAACGACTAAACACATCCGTAAATTCGTATCCGCTTCAAACTCTTTGATGTAGTGACGATCGTTTCGCGCATAAGCCCGCCAATCGAGCCTGCGAGGATCATCGCCTGGGACGTACTTCCGATACTCCGCAAATTCAAGACTGGAGCCGCGAATCGGGCTCCGATGCTTGCCTGACACGCTTCCGATCATAGGCAACCGAGCGTGTAGTTGAAGCGTCGAAAGGCGTTCCAGAACTTTCTGGTCGAGGTAATCCCGTTTGAGTTGCAACATGTTTTTAAACTATTAAATCTGGGCACCGTTCCACTATGCTTCACGGTGGTTTTTGGTAAATGTCAACTGCCTCTGGACTATGAAAGGTCCCTGAACGATTCAAAATCTGCATTCTTACTGCAATACAGCAGCACATCAGATTCAATCGTTAGACAACTCCTCAACGAGTCGGTTGACGATGTCCTTACTAGTGATGTTTTCAGACTCAGCAGCGAAGGAGGTGATAACGCGGTGTGCCAGCACCGGATTTGCCACTGCGACAATATCTTCAAGGCGTGCCATGTAGCTGCCACTGAGTGCTGCGCGGGCTTTCGCACCGAGAATTAAGTACTGAACCGCCCGCGGACCGGCACCCCAAGCCACCAGCGGCTTCAACCAATCAGGTGCTGCATCACCCCTTGGACGCGTACTTCTCGCCAGGTCCACAGCGAATTCATAAATATGTTCAGCGACCGGAACACGACGCACGAGGTCTTGAAACGCTCGTACGCGCTCACCTGTCAGAACGTGCTCCAGCGTCGGAAGAGGCGCACCTGTCGTCGTGCGGGCAATCTCGATCTCTTCAAATCGCGCCGGATAGTCTACCTCAATTCTGAACATGAATCGGTCTAATTGCGCTTCCGGTAACGGATAGGTGCCTTCTTGTTCGATTGGGTTTTGTGTGGCTAAAACAAAGAACGGAGGATCCAAAGCGTATGTTCTGCCGATGACAGTGATTTTGTATTCCTGCATCGCTTCAAGCATCGCCGCTTGTGTCTTTGAAGGGGCTCGATTAATCTCATCCGCTAAAATGAGATTCGCAAAAAGGGGTCCCTTTACGAACTCGAATTCCCGCCTGCCGCCTGGGATTTCCTGAAGGATGTCGGTGCCGGTGATGTCCATTGGCATGAGATCAGGCGTGAATTGGATTCGACTGAACCCTAATGCCATCGTCTCGGCGAATCGGCTGACCAACAGCGTCTTCGCTAAACCCGGAACACCCATCAACAGCGCGTGCCCTTGAGAAAACAGACAAATCGCCAGATGTTCGATAACCTGCTCTTGACCGATGATGATCCTCGCAAGCGATGCTTTTAACTGGTCATAGACATCCCGGAGTTCGTCAATCGCGGCAACGTCGTCGGCATGCATTATGTCGTTGTTTTGAGACATCATAAAATTCCCTTTTGTTTATTCGGAGTTGCCAATTTTCAGTCAACTGATAACTCTGATTTTCAACTCGTATTTTTGAAGTGCGTTTGATAATTGTAAATATATCTCAATTTGAGCGACACAGGATGATATATCTGCTGCTATACACAACACTGAGCCTCCTCAATTATTAGTGACGCAGCTTGATAGTGAAAAAGGTGCATAATTTTCAAAAATCAAGCAGTTGCCTTCATTTATCCCAAACCCGTGTTAATTATTAGTGACACACTTTCAAGCTGGGAAAGTTGCATAATCTCAGAATCGAGCATAAGCATCTCTCTGTCGGTTATCCGTAAACGCTTATAGTAAAGCCAACAATTATCTATACATTGGCGAGGTGTTTTTGATAGGGTGTTTCCTTAAGGAAACCTCGCCAGCAGGGGTGGAACAGAGCTGCCACTTTCTGACATGTAAACTTATCTTTTGACCTTACTATAAATCAAACGCATTTTACCATAGCAAGGAGCAAATTCCGTGCCAGTCTTACACCCACGGAATCCTTTGTAAAATGCTGGGAAAACTGCACAGCACGGGGCAGGTTCATGCGCAATTGCACCAAACAGGGCAACTTCAACCAAATTATAGTGCTGCTGAAGGAAATTTATTCAGAGACGACCTTTTGCATGTTTCCGCAAAACCGCGGGCTTCCTTCGGGAGTTTGCACTAACCTTTAAACCAAATGCATGCTGCTTACGTTTACAAGGAAGCGCGTCTACTTCAAAATTACTGCAGCGGTTTTTGCTAATGGGAGGCAACTCGTGGGATCATCTGAGGGTGTGCATAAACAGACGCGTCGAAACTTTTCTGCATCAATTCCCACTTGACGGCTTGGTAATCGGCATGATCCGATAGATCGTTGTGTTCCCACGGGTCGTTGTCGAGATCGTAAAGTTCACAAATCCCTTTCTGGTGGTAGACAACGAGTTTCCAGCGTCGGTCCCGATACATCGTCGCGTGGGTCTGGTCAGGGAACGCGATCGCCCCGAAAAATTCACAACGCACCGCCTCTCGATGCGCGTTGACAGGCACATCACCACGCAAAAGGGGCGCGAGCGACTTGCCCTGCACATAGTAAGGGATGTCTACACCCAGCGCATCGTAAAGTGTTGGAACAATATCGAGCAATTCAACGAGTGCATCACTTTGAACGCCTTGCAAAAATTGCGCAGGCCATGAAATCATAAGCGGCACCCGTACCGATCCTTCATAAAAACGGCACCCTTTGTACACCAATCCGTGGTCACCGAGTGCCTCTCCATGGTCAGAAGTGAAAATGATGATCGTGTTTTCACGAAGTCCTTCGGCATCAAGGTAGTCGAGTGTACGTCCGAACTCATGATCGAGTTGTTCAATCATAGCGTAATAAGATGCTTGCATCCGCTTGTCATCCCATTCTGAAGGAGGTTTCGCCTGAGACTGGAAATCGATACCTGCATCCGTCAATTTCGACTGAAAGGCAATATCGCTCTCCTGAAAATGCGGACCGGGCAGTGTTTCTGGGTCGTACCGACGGTAATATTCCCAAGGCGCGTCAAACGGAGGGTGTGGATCAAAAGGGTTGAGACTCAGCAACCACGGTTGATTTTCTCGGCGATTTTTCTCAATAAATTCAATTGTTTTTTCGGTGCACCAATAGGTCTGGTGGAGGTGCGGTGGGATATTGTCGCGATCAGGAGTAGGCTCCGGCACACGTCCTGTCCTGTTCGGATACTTTTGCGAGATCGCCTTCTCTGCTATTAACGCTTCAGGGTCAACACCTTGTGCGCGCTGCCAATCTGCGTATTCGTGTCCAAGGGCGTTCGGCTTGCCGTGGTCGTGGCTATATTGGAAGTAGCGATACCCATCATCCACGCGTTGTTCCTGTGCATCAAAGGCACTCGCGAGATGGAGTTTGCCAATCAATCCACAGTCGTAGCCATCTTGCGCGAGCGCATGTGTAATCAGGCGCTCCTCATAATATTTGGGAAAAGTCGGGTTGCCGTTACCAGTGACGCTCACGGCTGAAGGATACATACCCGTCATAAAACTCGCACGAGAAGGTGTGCAAATCGGGGACTGGCAATAGGCGTGCGTGAATGTGACCGATTGCCCCATAAATTCGTCGAGTCTCGGCGTGTTGATATGCGGATTTCCTAACGCGCCGATAGTGTCGAAACGTTGCTGATCTGTACAGTACCATAAAATATTTGGACGTTTTTCCATTTTTACTCCTTTTTTAATGGCTGTCAGCCATCGGCTTTCGGCTGTCGGTCGGACAGATGACTGTTGTTCTGACTGCAAAGCAACTCTGTCCGCTACAAGCGAGTGTTTGATTGCCTGTCCGCTGACGGTTTCCGACGCTAATTATCTCACTATTTCGTTCAACGTTTCGTCAATCGTGACAACATGTTTCCCACCTGAGCCGTTAATCTTGGTTATCATCAAGGCTTGAAGTTCTTTCAGCTAACCCTCTTAACTGAAAACCGAAAGGCAACGAAGTTGCCGAACCGACAACTGATAACTATAGCCTTACCATGCATACGCCTCTGGTGCTTCACCACCGGGGCCCACCCAAATCTCATCGAGTCTTGCGAGTATTTCATCGTCCAATTTTAATTCCAAGACCGATAAACTCTGCTCAAGTTGCTCAACTGTCCGTGCGCCAATAATTGGGGCTGTAATATCTGGATTGTTAAGCACCCATGCCAATGCAACGTTAGCGGGAGATTGCCCGATTGACGCACAGAATGCCTCATACGCTTCTAACTGAGACCAGTGTTTCTTAATCGCTTCCCTGAGCACTTCTCTACCTCGCCGTCCAGTCGTTGGGTTGTCCAGTATACCGCAGAGCATTCCACTACCCATCGGACTATAGGGAACCACCGCTAAACCGAGTTCTCGACAACACGGGAGCACTTCAAGTTCAATAGTCCGGCTCCGAAGATTATACACGCTCTGCTCCGAAACAAGCCCAAGGAAATTGCGTTGGGCGGCGATGCCTTGCGCTCGCGCAATGTGCCACGCTGCGAAATTGCTACTGCCAACGTATGAAATTTTCCCTTCACGTACTAATTGCTCCATCGCTTGCCAAATCTCATCCCACGGTGTCTGACGGTCAACATGGTGCATCTGATACAGGTCTATGTGGTCGGTTTGCAGACGACGCAGACTGTCCTCACACGCCTGACGGATATGATATGCTGATAAACCACCATCATTCGGACCCTCACCGACCCGACTATACACTTTGGTTGCCAGAACAATTTGATTGCGCCGACTTTTATCCTGTGCCAACCAATTTCCAACAATTGTCTCCGTTAAACCGTCGTTATAAGAATTGGAAGTATCAAAAAAGTTAATTCCCGCTTGCAGTGCCCGGTCCAACACAGGCAACGACTCTTCTTCGGATGCGTGTCTACCAAAACAGACGGTGCCGAGACAAAGACGGCTCACCTGTAATCCGATCCGACCGAGAAAGGTATATTCCATAGCAACTGCTCCTGTATCTGTATTGATTTGATAATTTCAAGCTTGGCAGCTAAAAACGCCTATTAAACATTCTATCAAATCTACGCTTTTTGATTAACAAAAATCTCACAATTAGCAGTCAGCGGTCAGAAAAATAGCAGTCGGCGATCAGCAGTCAGTCATCAGTATACAGCCGATGGAAAGATCAACCTGATAGGAGCAATTCACGGAGGCTGCACGGAGACTTTTTTCATGTCAGGTGGTACGTGGGTTTCTGAGGCGCAATATATGCTTTCTCTGTGAAAATACAAAGTTATAAATTAAAATTAACGAAACATCATAGTTGAAATTGTGTGTGTCCGGCCTTCAATCCAGGTAGATATCTCCTCCAAGTAACCGATGCTAACGTGTATAGGGAATTACAGGCTTTACTATAAAATCCGTGTAATCCGCGATTCAGACAACCATATACGACTGACCAACAACCGACTACCAATAACCCATATAACTTCTGCTTGCCATGCCGACAGAGATGTGGTATATTTGTTCTATTGTTAACGTGCCATTTCCAATCTATCCTTCTCAGAGGAGATAACCCATGCGAATTGCAGTCGGTTGTATCGGACACGAAACCAATACATTTTCACCTGTCGCGACAACCATTGATAACTTTAAAAAGGGGAGTTACCATCGCGGCGACGAAATTATCACCGCATTCCGAGGCACCCGAACGATTACGGGTGGTTTCCTCGATGTCGCAGAACAACTCAATTTAGAACCCGTTCCATTGCTGTGGACGTTTGCGACACCATCCGGCATGGTAGAACAAACTGCTTATCAAACGCTGAAGATGGAGTTTCTATCACTTTTAGAAAATGCAGGAAAACTTGACGGAGTACTCCTTGACTTACACGGTGCGATGGTAACAGATGAACTCGAAGATGCAGAAGGCGATCTGATTCAGGCGGTACGTGAGATAGTCGGTGAAACGTGGATCGTTACAACGCTGGATCTACACGCTAATATTACCGCCAAAATGGCACACCACTCCGACGTTATCATCGGGTTCGATACCTATCCGCATATAGATTGTTATGAACGTGGGTTTGAAGCCGGGCAACTGCTCTTCGGTATGATCGAAGGCAAGATTCAACCGACGATGGCATACCGCCAACTCCCTTTACTGACGGCACCGCCCGCGCAGTGCACTATGAAACCTCCAATGACGGATGTGCTTAAAGCACTACATGCCCTTGAAACCGAACGCGGCGTTGTAACGGCAACCCTCTCTATGGGTTTTCCGTTTGCGGATATAACCGATGCAGGCGTTTCAATACTCGTTACCACTAATGGGGATATGGCACTTGCCGAAACTTACGCCGACCAATTCGCCGCCGATATTTGGGAGATGCGAGAACGGTTCACCTTCAACCTACACACCGTTGAAGCCGCAATTGGAATTGCTAATCAGACAGACGGCAACCCAATTGTACTCGCTGACGGTGCGGATAACCCCGGTGGTGGCGGTCCCTGCGACGGCACAACGATTCTACAGAAATTTATAGAAGCAGATGTCCAAGATGCCGTAATCGCCGTGATCGCAGACCCCGAATCGGTTGCCAAAGCAGTCAAGGCAGGCGTTGGGAATCGCGTTCAATTGAGTGTCGGTGGCAAAACGGACACGCAACACGGTCCACCTGTTGCCCTAACGGGATACGTCAAAACTCTTTCTGATGGCAGATTTATCCTCAAGGGTCCCATGGGGCGCGGCACCGTCGGACAGATGGGTACAACAGCCGTTGTTCAAGTCGGTGGGATCGAAATTATCCTGACGGAAAGACGGATACAACCTTACGATGCCGAAGTGCTTCGGAGCGTTGGGATTGAACCGCAGGCACGCAAACTCATCGCACTCAAATCCGCTGTCCATTTCCGCGCAGACTACACCCCAATCGCACACCAAATTTTAGACGTAGATACCCCTGGCGTTCACAGTCCGAACCTTTTCAGTTATAATTACCAGAAGTTAAGACATCCGATCTATCCACTCGATCCAACCGTTACGCTATAAGGTTAGGTCTTGTGCTCACCCGTTCTCATCTTCGATCAGTCGGCGAGGTTTCCTAACCTCGCCTGCTCACACTGTATTATTAACTGAAAACTGACAACCGACTACTGAAAACTGCTCAAAGGACAATACAAGTGATACAAAAACGCGTCACCGGAAACTACGAAATGAATCTGGTGTTGACCGGAAAATCAACCACCGAACCGATCAGAATCTTCTTTTCTGGAGACCCAGTGTCAGGCAAAAGGGCATATCTCGCGATTTCTGAGAGTGGATTCAAGATCGTCCGTGAAACCGGCACCGATACGCGAATTTGGAAAGTTTATGATAACATCGGAAAGTCTCCGGGGCACATCAGGATTCTGAAGAAGGGTAATTTTTTTAGGTTCTGGGTCAATGACACAACCGGCTGGATTCGAGGCCCGTTGGGTGAATGGGAAGACGTTTACGAACCAAGGGACAACCATCTCAGCGTTGAAACACCCTCAGATGCCCATCTCCAATCCTGCAGTGTGACAACGCTCCCGTGGCTTCAAGAGATTACCCAACCGGTCATATCCCGGGGTCCTAAAGGTTCCTTCTATGAGAAGCAAATCATCCCAGGTGCGATTATTGAATACGATGGCTTGTATTACATGTATGTCATGACAGGGATGGCTGGTGATGAAGAAGGGTCTTCGAGACGCTCAATCGGCGTGGCTGTGAGTCCGAACTTAAAGGAGTGGAAAGGACATCTTGAACCGCTTATCTCCTATCTCGATACACCTTATGACAATCTGTATGTCAGCGGTGCGGTCGTCACAGATGAGGGAGGCGTTGCGATCATGTTCTCTGCACAGAGGTTTCCAGCGTGGCAAGGGTTCATGTTAGCCGTGGCAGACCATCCGATGGGTCCATTCACGCAATATACGGACAACCCAGTTTATAAACATCCCACGCATGCGCATGAATTCGATCTCATTCGTACCGAAGGACTCTCACATCGCTATCTCCTGTTCTACGCTGGCTATACACCACAACCGCACCGGGGTCCGTCGGGGGATCGTGGGTATCTTCTCTATAGCGATGATTTGGTGAATTGGCACTCCGATGAACGGAATCCGGTCTTCGCTCCCGAAACGCCCGATAACTGGGACGCTGTTCACGTCCGACCGAGATCTCTGAACCGGATTGGCGATACGTGGTATCTGTGGTATGAGGGGTGTAACACATGGCAGCCGGAGGGTGTATCTCACCACGGTTGGTGGGATACGGTAGGATTGGCGCGCTCGAGGGATCTCATCAACTGGGAATATTATCCAAGAAATCCGGCTTTGCCTGGGCTTGGTGTCAATGCTGATCAATTCGATAGCAATTGGGTCGGCTGGCCTCGTATGTACATCAAAGATGGCGTTGGCTATGTTTTTTATACAGGAAACGCTCAGGTCGGGTTGCGGACAATCCGATTGGACGACCTCACCAACTGGGACACGGAAGGTGGACAAACGTTGAATTTGCTGTAGCAGACAGTGTTCGGTTCTATTGTCCTCCAAGTCAACCTACACACTCCTTTCCAGAATCACACCTTCCCGTTTAATACGCTCAAACATTTCTCTATATTCAGGCGTGCCATCGTCATCCCAATAGGTTGTGGAGATAGGGGAGGTGTAGCTCATTGGAATCAGACGACTCCGATCCGGACGCACCATGAAAAGCGAATTTTGGGGATCCGCTATGTTATACATACGCGTACCGTTTTTGAATTGAGATTTGAGAATCCACGGTTTCTGTTCTGGGAGTTTTAAAGACTTTAGCCGTTCTAATTCCACGCGATTCAGCGTTACACCAAGTCCAGAGGACTCAGGGACCCGCACAAACCCGTTAATCGGTGTCAACTGCTCGTTGACCACATCCGTTTTCCACGTCTCGGTATCCGAATGGAAATGGAAGGTCGCCGTTGGAAACGATGCCATCATGTGGGTCGTCATCGCACGTGTGATGTTGCCTCCCACATTCTGAAGCATGAACGGACTCTCATTTGCAGCAAAAAGCCCGGCGCGACGGATCGCATCACCGATCTTGGCGTGACCGAGCATGTAAATGTCCGCGGGTCGCATGAATACCTCGTAGGTTGCACCCATTGGAAAATGGTGCAACACAATCGGGAGTCGTGAACGTTGGCGGAGTTCAATGTAGCCCTGTATGTCCTCCCCAGGCAACGGGTCTTCAAAGCAACCCGCAATCCGATAGCGAGACAAGGCATCGATCAACTCTGGGATATGATCATCCGTTCCGCCCATCGTAAAGTCGTAGTGAATCTTGAACCCCTCCGGCGCAACGGTTTCCATCGCCTCGGTTTGGTCAATCACATTCTCAAAGGGCGAGAGATGGTATTTCATCCACGTGTATCCCTGCGCTGCATACGTAGCAACGGTTTCTGCCATACGCGAGGGGTCCGTCGAGACTGTCCAACACCCGACAGGCACCCACGAACGATACTTTTGTCCGAACAACTTATAGACAGGCACACCTGCAGCCTTCCCCATCAAGTCATACATCGCCGTACCGAGTCCGAGTGAGGTTTCGTCGCCTATCCAGTCAAACGGATTCGTATTGCTGTACTGGTCAATAACGTCTTGAGGTTCACGTCTCCCGCTCTCACCCAATCCTTCTAAACCTGTATCCGTATGGACGACATACACGGTACGTCGGATCGGACCGTAGTAGTGGTTGAGCTGGTAGGCGAGAAAATCCTTATACTCAAGCGTTATTTCATGTACTTCGATCTCCGTGACTTTCATTGAAGGATGTCCTCTCCGTTGACGAGAAAGCAGTCTTGAACGGAAACGTTTTCGGACGAAAGCCCCTTACGCTTGACGCTGATTGCCGCACCGCCGCCTACAGGTCGTCCATACTCGCGACGCACAGCTTCGATACGGCAGTTGGCAACTGTTACGTTGTGGCATTCGGAGAGATTAAGCCCATTGTTGTCGGTTCGGATGTCAACGTTGTCGACGAGTAGTTCGTCGCAGCCTTCAGCCTGAATCGCGGAATCACCGCCTTTATAGACATTCAAGTTTCGGATTTCTATGTTTCGGCAGCGTCTTAGAGCAATACACGTATTGCCTGCACCATCAAGGGTACCGGGACCGTAGATTTTCACGTTTTCCAAGTCCTCTCCGATCAGCAGTGAAACATCTGTATCAGAGAAGGAAAACTTAAGGACAGCCCCCGCATCAACCGCGAGGGTAACGTTGTTTTTCAGGTGAATAGCACCAGTTGCGTAGACCCCGGACGGCACAAAGACCGTGCCGCCGCCAGCAGCGTTACAAGTAGTGACTGCTTGGTTAATCGCGTCCGCATCGTTTGATTTCCCATCGGCAACAGCACCGAAATGTCGCACGTTGTATGTACTAACTTCCGCAAGTGCCGCTGCGGTCAGTCCTGCAAGCACTGCCTCGCGTTTTCTACCGGTATGCGCCTCAAAGTTCGTTACCCATTTCTTAAGGGTACGGCTGCGCTCGGATGCCGCATAGTCCACTAAGGTTTTCAGCGTGTATTCATATCTGTGTGAATCTACCTTACCTTCAAGCGTTTTCCAGAGTTCGGCTGCTTGCGTAGCCAGTTCGACCCCTTCTTCCATGTTAGCGTAGATGTCTTGTATGAGGGTTCTGCCGATAGAAAGTCGCTGATCGTGTGCTGTGAAGTGGAAGGCAGCGAGATGTGCTTCCCCGCGCAACGGATCTCCGTATATTTCGCGAAGCCCTGGGGCATATTGCGCCAGCACGCGTTCGCGCAACACGGGTGTTATAACACCTACACCTTCCGTATTGACGGTATAGGGGGTCTTGACTTGTGCCATACCGGGATCGCTGGAATCCAACCATATACCGCGGTAACCACGATAGTTGTAGGTCTTCCGTGTCACCTCTTCAAGCATCATCAAGAGAGTCTTGACCGTCTCAAGTACCTCTGGATCATCGCCGAATGTCTGCCGAATCCATTCTGTGTAGATTTCATCCACCGTCAGGTCTGGATTCCAAGTGAGCCGCCCTAATCCGTAGTAGTTCACGGCGTTCAATGGAAATTTCGTCCACGCTGGCGAAGGTGAGATCATAGACACACCCATGATGCAATCAACACTGAATTTGTTCAAACTCCCCGGTCCGTTGCGATAGGTATCCTGTTCAAACCACCATTTCCACTTCTTGACCCAGGAGATGGGCCAACTCTTGTCGATAACGAGTTCACTTCCATATAGGTTCTTCTGCATAGCACCGTCGAGTGCAGGAATCGGTGCCCAGAGATCCCAGTCCAAAGGACTCCCTTTCGGAACGATAATGACGTTGTCCCGGAAGTTACCGTCCTCGTGTGCGAACAGATCATACGGAATCAGGTTTCGGTAAGGTTCGGGTGTATATCGGAGGTTACCGTAGACAAACGCTCGCACAAGCACCTTTCCGCCGTACGGTTTCAACGTATCAGCAATTCGGTTCACCATCGGCGGACGCGGGTCACCGTTCTGTTTCTCCGAACCGAGTTTCATCATGTATCCGCCGAAATCAGGCACCCGTGCATAGAGGGCATCGGCGGTTTTTGGGTCGAGCGCGAGGAGATAATTCGGACTCCAATAGAGTTTGATACCGTAATCTCGGCAGATGTCGGCGAGTTTTTCCACCTCGTCGAGATGTTCCAGAAAGTTGTTGCGGTAGTGCCAGTTAATCTCACTTGGACAGAGCGCATTCCAACCGCACGATGCCAGCATACGCACCCAATCTCGGATGCGTTTGGTATCACCCGTACGCAACTCTTCCCAACTGAAAATAGAATCGTCTCTGCCACCACCGCGCCATCGGTCACCAAAAAGTCCGCGAAAGTAGGACCAGTGCGCCACCATACGGATAGGCACCCGTGGATTTTCCAAGACATCGAGTGTGAGCGGATCCTGTCCAATTTGGACACGACGAATCAGGTCGAACACACCAAAAACAACGCCTGCGGGTATCCTTCCCGCAATCACAACGGTGCCTTCCATCGCCTTAATGGCGAACCCATCGCCCTCAATTCGATCCAGCTGGAGGTCTTCAGCACGATCGCGAATCCAGTTGGAAGTATCGGCTGTACCGAGAACAACCTTCTGTCCAGCGACAGTTTCAGTCTCCGAAATGGAAGGCTTGAGATTGAACATGGATTCCACCGCCTCTGCCAATTCAGCAGCAGCCGTTTGGACAGTCGAATTCGCTCCTTCAGCAACAATATTTCTGAATAAATCCTGATTGCCTTGTTTCGTCGCGGGCGGATTGAACTGTAGCCACGCCTTATAGAGCGTCCTGTCTATTTCTTGGTATTTGTAAGTGTGCTGCCTTCTTTCGGTTGGATTCGTATCCCGCCTTCCCGCATAGATATCTTTGGTCGCGTTGTAAATCTGACGGATTTCAGCGTCGGTGAGTGGCTTATTATAGATGCGCAGATCGTCGAGAAATCCGACAAAGCGTTCATCGGTGTGAATCTCCGTTAAACCCTCACGGCGCAGCGGCTCCATGTCCACTGTAGATAAATCAACCGTTGCGATCTGTTCTCCATCACGCCATCCCACGATTTGCTTCGCTACGTCGTCGTAGGCAACAGCGAACAGGTGCCATTCGGAATCGCCAATAGTGGCTTTCACATGTGGATAGAACGCCCATTCTCGCATGTCGTATTGGGGCCAGTCGTAGTCGAGGATCCCTTCCCAGTATTCAAAAGCTTTTTCACCCCGGAAACGCACCTGAAAACAACCACGATAGGTATTAAGTTCAATAGCGTCGTTGTTATACCTGAGAATGTTGGAGCGATCCGATATCGTATTTAGCCAAAAACAGATGGTGCCCCGCGACATCGCAAGCGCGGAGTTCTCAGGCACCGGAATCCGCATCGGTTCAGTTTTCGGCATCGTCTCAAGGCAAGCACGCCCTTTACCGAGTGAATAAATCTTTGTTCCACCGAGCACAGCGTCGTTCCCGTTCCCGGAGAGATCGGTGCCGGTTCCGTCGTCAAAATCCCAATGACCGACCAGCCCTTCAGGTTCAGCTGCCATGACGCTACTGCGTTCATTTGCCAATATCAACGCGACTCCCACAAAAACAGCAATGAGTACTTGATATTCCATGCGTTTGCTCCATATATTTGAGGTATCCAATATCGTCTCTTTCTCACTGCGTCACCGACAGCACCCAATCTCGAATCAAGTTCAATACCTCCGGTGAAATCGTTTCCTCAATGATGGCATATTCGTTGATTAAGCCCGTTTTGGCGCGTTGAAACAGATGGTTGTGCTTCGGCAGACCATGCACATTAACGTTACGATTGCCTGCTTTGTCGAGTGCTGCAGCGATAGCGGTAAGGTTCTGCTCAGCATCAACCTGTACATCCAGTTCACCGTTGAGCGCGAGCACAGGGACTCGGATGTTTTCAAGGGCAGGACGCGGGTCAAAGGCAAGGAAGTAACGCATCCACGGTGTAAGTGCCTGCGCCACTGCAGCCTGTACCTGTGTCTCGTCTTGTTCTGCCCGGGGGACACCATTGATTTCAAACTGCTTGCGAACAATTTCCTCAATCTCTTGCCGACGCGTCGCCGCTGGCACGTCCGAAGTTAGCGTTGTAAACAGCTGATCGAGAAGCGTGAGTAAATTTTGCTTACGCGTCCCGGCAATCCCCATAGCGTCGAAAATCCGTTCGTTCTGCTTTAGTAGCAGCTCGGCACCGGGAACACCGGGGCCCGCCAGTAGTACCACAAACCCAATGTCGTTCCGACGACTGGCGACGATTGTAGCGATCAGACCGCCTTCACTGTGCCCAATCAGTCCAACAGCACCAATACGGTTGTCCCGTTTGAGGAACGCCACGCCTGCTTCTACATCAGTTGCAAAGACCGCTGTCGTTGGCGATTTCGGATGTGGTGTTGATTTACCAATGCCGGGATCATCAACGCGGAGCACAGCGATGCCAGCGCGACTCAAGTGATCGGCAATCACCCAAAAAGGTTTGTGTCCAAATACCGACTCGTCTCGATCCTGTAATCCGCTACCGGTGATCAGGAGCACAGCGGGAAAAGGACCATCACCCTGCGGAAGCGTTAACGTACCCGCGAGACTGACAGAACCGTTTTGAAATGCCACCTCTTCGATTTGGTAAGGGAATGGAGGCTTCGGCTCTTGCGGTCTCGCGGGACCAGGGACGATTTCACGGGAAAGACGGAAGTCAAATTTAGCACCACCTTGACTGAAGGTGCCACTGATAACAGCGTCTTTCAGTTGTCCATCAAAGGTCGGATTTCCCGGTACACCGCGAATAGAGAACTTGACCCCGACATCGGCATCATTTTCCTCAACGTGGATGTTGGACAACGGCAAGCCCTCCGCACTTTGTGCTGGAATGTCAATAGTACCACTCCAGCTATTGTCATTGACAGTGAGATCTACCTTCACAGCAAGCGGCTGCTCGGGGATTTCAATATGTCCCTCCCAATGCCCGACGACACGGTCTTTCGCATAGGAAACCGAAACACCTATCACTAACGCCATAACGACAAAGATTGTCTTGAGGCATCTAAATTTTATCTGCATATACTGGTTCCAGAACATAATTATTGGAAGCACAGTCCTCACTGGTCAACGCCTATGGACTGGCTTTTATATTTCCCCATGTAGTGGCTAATTTACCGCCAGGATAAACCGCCAAGGCGGATTTGAACCCTTTTGTCATGAGAACTTTAATATCATCTTCAGTCAGTGCGACGCTAAAAAACGCGACTTCGTCAAAGGCACCGGAATAATATTGTCCCCAATTATGCAAAAAAGTTGCTCCGATACCGATGTCCGTAAAAATATAGGTATCGACAACTGTGTCACCTTCTTTGCCATTGTAATAGCCCGTCGCGTTTCCTTCGTCATCTAATACAAACGCATAGTGTCCCCATTTATTTTCATCAAATTCTGGGATGACAGGTTTCCACGCCCTGCCCCAAATATCAACCGCGCCACTTTGAAACCGAATTGCGAAGGCGGGATTCGTTGGTCCACTGAGATTCGATATTAACCGATCATCATCGGCGACATCACTCGGATTTGCCCATAAGACCAAGGTAACCGCTCCAGCCAAGCCTAAATCCCCGACAACGACATGCCCCTTACTCTCATTCCCATCAAATTCCAGTGCCGATCCGAACTTACCGTCCTTTATCCATTTCGGGGCGTTCTCAATTTTTCCATCGTTACCATTTTCGGAAGAATCCACTGCTGTATCACCCTTACCTTCATCAAAGAGCCACATGCCAGCAACGGTCTTTATATCAAATTCGGCACTGCTGATGCCCACAAACACCAAGTTCAGAACAATTAAACTGATACACGCAAGCATTAAATTCACCATTACGCTCTTCATCGGTTATAATCTCCTTTTATTATTCAAAAGAGTTGTGAATTGAGAATTCGTGACTGCACATAGCGTTAA
>CAZGAW010000016.1:0-55647 GCA_964523645.1 uncultured bacterium
TTCATGTTTATCTTATCGGAGGCATCTCCTTGAACGCTCAAGACTGAACCTAAAATCGAAGATTGCTCCAAGTGTGCTGATGACACTTTTCTGGAGTCTGGCTCCTGATTCAATTCAACAGAGATTTTTGCCAAAAATGCGTTAACGCTTCCTTTCTCACTGAACCAATCACCCGTAGCTCCTAACTTAAAGTGCTGCCCTTGCTGAAAAAGATAGGTAATACGTCTCGATTGACTCGGCGGAATCCCCCACGCTGAAGCAAGGGCACTCCGAGGCACGCCTTCTGTTGGAAGTTCGCTGTTCCCAGCGAACAGATCGAACGATCCTGAAGCCTCGGTATGTCCGACAGAAATATCAATCGTGAGTATACCACCATTTTCAAAGGCTGTCGCATCAATCTCAACGACAGTATAATCCTGATAGCCGGGTTCGGGTGTCCGAAAAATATTGAGTACCTCCTGTGGGGTTTGAACATCGTTGAGTACAACTCTCAAACGACTCAATACAGTATCCGAATTGAGCGGTTCTGGTTCTGAAGTATCTTCACCCAATCCTGGTTGTTGTCCTGCTAAGGATTCCTGGAGAAATGTTAAGTAATGCCTTGGTGTGTCTCCCCCAGCGAAAAGGAGTTCGTTGACGGGTTGCCTACCCATCACTTCAAACTGTGGCGATATAACCAAACAATCCACAGGTGAGCCATCTTTCCAACCCTTCATGATTGCTTGTGCCAAAGCATGAGTCGCATCAAACGTCTTGGATTCGCGCTCGCGCCGCTTCGCGATTGGCTCCCGCAAACTGGGAACGCGCCCTAACTCAGAATTCGGTATCCATGTGTTGACGAAATTTTCGTTCAAGTACTCTATAATCCGATCGTCGGAGAGGACAACTGCCCTCAAACCTTTGCCGCTCCCTCAGCACGACTCATCCGCAAGCGGTCCGTCTATTGAAACCACATGAACTGGCTTCTGCTGCGCCGGTGCCATCTCCAACGCCTCCTCCAAAGATACCCAGTTGATTTGCTGCGACTTATAGAAACGCAATATTAACTTACGCTCAGCCACTTCTTGGGTGATGGATGCTACAAACTCGATGCCTGATGGAACCTCTTGGATCTCAGCGCGAAGTTCCATTCTCGGACAAAAACCGACATCTATAGTTCTGGTGCTGTCACGTCCAACATCAAAATTCAGTACACCTTCAGGAACGTACATCTTGAAGGCAGCAACCTTTTCCTTAATTCTATCAATAACAAGATGTCCTGTAAATTGAGATGGAGTGAACCGACCATCGTTTAAGACGAATTCTGCATGGATGCGGAATACGATTTCAGCATATTTATCATTGTATGCCCGCAGGCATGCCCATAGTCCATGGGAATCTCCCGCATTGATGTCCAGGTCCAGCCTCGGATTGGGGTTCAGTTGCCTTAATAATTCCAGCACGCCCTCCGCATCAATCTGCCAGAGATCGCCAACAGAAACCGCTTCAGAGGATAGAAAAGCCCGAAAAACCGATGCAGAATACCGTTTTTCCGGTTCAGCCACCTGCAAATTTGTCAGTTCATCCCATTCTACATGAAAGTTGTATTGGGTATACTCAATTGGGACAATGAAGCCTTCGACGGAGACTTCTGATGTGCCATCAAGGTTAAGTGTGATTTTGTTGTGAGTTGATGAGTGTTCGTCGGCATTCAGTTGTCCACCCATCACTACTAGAATGAACAGTCCAATTGTTAAGATTTTCATTTTCAAATCTCCTTATAACTATCTTAATCCGTTTTGGTTTTTCCCCACATTGTCGTTAATAATTGTACCGAAGGTGAAACGCTTAATGTTGGATCAAACCAATCTGATCGAGAATTATTTCCTTCATGCGTCAGTTGTGTTGGATTAGCACCGCTCAAGTCTGTTCTGAACAGTTGCACAGAAATGTTTTTCCCCGGTTGTCTGACTACGTCGGTGTAAATGAGTTCGTCGCCGTGTGGAGACCAAGTGGGACTCTGACAAATTGATTCTTTATCTTTCGTAATCTGAAGAAGTCCGGTTCCATCGCGATTCATAACGTAGATGTTCGACCGTTCCCACCAAAGAAAACCGTTCGGGTCGAATCGTCCGTCTGTTTTTGAAAAGGCGATTTTGTCTCCTCGTGGTGACCAGCTTGGATTAACTATCCACGGCACCTCCTTTGAGAGGAGTATCTTTTGGGTGCGCGTCTGTAGATCGAAAATACCGAGTGGCGTGTGTTCGATACCACCTACCACAAAGGTTATCTCGTTCCCATCAGGGGACCAGTTTGGCATGAATCCATCTGTCAGTTTCTCAACGGATGTACCATCTATTGGCGCAATATAGATCGCTTGGTTGGGCTCTTCTCCTTGGGCGTGGGCAATTTGTTTACCATCAGGTGACCAGGTCGGGTCCCGTCTAAGTGCCTTCGTTTTAAATACCTTTCGGACATTTGTGCCATCTGCATCCATAAGATACAAATCGAAGAGTCCCTCCCGATCTGAGATGAACAGGATTTGCTTTCCGTCCGGCGACCAGACAGGATTGTAATCTTCTGCTTCTGCATGCTGACTCAGATTCACTTGCGCGCTGCCATCAGGATTCATGAGATAGATTTCGGTCTTTCCATCCCTTGTTGATGTAAACGCTATTTTTTCAGTCTCCGGGACTTTTGCCGACACGACGGTACTGATACTGAACACGAACAACGCACTGACAGCGTAACTGAATATCGTAAACTTGGTATAACCCCAATCCATTGAATAAAGAGAAACAGACTTGCGTTTCATAGGATGCTCCCGACTATAGATAAACTTTGATTTTTTATTTTCCTCATACTGAATTATAGGGAATATTTTACGTAAACATCCTCTCTACAGAGGGTTCTGTTCGCGTAGATTCTGACCTTAATATATAGTGACGCGGGTAACAGACAAAACGGTTGCCTAATTTTTCAAAAAATCGGAGAAAGCGGACACAAAACTACCAATTTGGTATGTACTTTGTGGATTTGAGAATAAAAACGAAGATAAATGTGCGAAATCAACGTCGAACGCATGCTTATTGAACAAAAACGTAGACATGCAGTCCGACGTTGACAAGTGGGTTGGGAAAATATATCCTATTTTTCAAACGGTGGAATGACAGAAACACGCGCCAGAAAAGCGTTGGTACCAGTCTTGCGGTTGCCTGCTCCAGTAGCGACTAACTTAAAACGCTGTCCCTGCTTGAAATGGTGAAAGATATGTCCTACACTGTTGGGTGAAACGTTCCACGCGCCAGTCAGTGCTTTACCTGCTAACTCTTTCGTCAGAATTTCGACCTCTGCATCAAACAACTCAAATGTCCCTACCGCCTCACCGGCTCCCACCTGTATCTCAATATGGAGGATCCCACGCTCAAAGCGGGTGGTATCAATTTCAACGACCGTGTAATCCGAGGTATCGGTGTCGGATGCGCTAAAAGTGTGCAAAACCTCCGTCAACGCTGTTCCCAAGCTGATCGGGTTCCTGTCTAATCTTGATCCTTTTCCAACACGCGCACGCTTTCCTTCAAACGCATCTACAGCATGCTGTAACACTGAAAGATAGGCTTGCGGCTGATTCCGATAAGGCAACGCCATCTCTGGTTGATGCATAATGACTTCCGCGTCAGGAGTCAGGACCAAAATATCCACGGAGTCGGTATAATGCCGTTTCATCTCTTTAGCGACAAGGCTTACCGCCTCGCCTTTCGCGCCGTCCATCAGCTCCGGCAATTCCCGGAGAAGTACCCACGTATTAACAAACTTCTCGTTGAGCGTTTTTATCACCTCTGAATCGGAAAGCGGACCCGCCCTCAAATTTTTGCCGTTCGCTCAGCACGATTCATCATCTAAACACCCCCAAACAAGGATTGCATGGATCGGACGATGGGTCGCTTTTGCTTGTTCGACCGCTTCATCAACGGGCAGCCAATCAATTGCTGCGAATTTATAGAACTTCAATTTTAGCGCACGATGTGCCGCTTCCGTTGTGATAGCAGCGTCCCACACGATCTCATCTGTGTCGGTCTCGTCTGCAGCGAGGAGTTCCATACGCGGTACAAAAACCATATCCGCTCCGCCAAAGGCATTGAGATCAACGTTCGTATTACGCGCCGGTAAGGCTAATGAAAACGCGCGAATCGTTCCGCTTTTTAGATTCACCAATACCTTTCCAGCAAATTGCGAGGGAATAAATTTGGCTTCGGACTCCGGTTCATCATTCTCCTCTTGCCATTTCTGATAGGCAGCAGACTTCAACGTGAATTCTGCATGAAATCGGAAAGCAATCTCTGCATAGTCTGATGAGCATGCGCGTAAACATGCAAAGGCACCTTCCTCACCGTAACCTAAATCAGCGGTTGCTCCCGCATGAAACTGACGCAGGAAGGAGACGACACTGTTCGCATCAAGTTCCCAGACATCACCCACCCGTACAGTTGACGGAGGCAGAAATGCATTAAATGCATCAACGCCGTATTCCTTGATGGGTTGAGTTGGGGACAAATCGAAGAGTTCAACGTGTTCTGGCAATGACTTGTGCATATTAAACGTAGAATCCGCAATAGGCTCCCAATGTGCATGCACCTGTAGGCTTGTCGAATTATTTAGGGCATTACAAAAGTTTATCACTGTTTGTTCCTTTGATTTACCATTCATTTACAGTCAACCGTTAGATAAGTAGATTATTCAGTTTTACTGTTTATACACATTTTTGGATGCATCTAAGGAAAATTAATGTCCTCACGAATAAGGGGACACTCTTGACAAAATAAAAAACATGCATAGAATGGTAAACAAAACAGCGGAAATGGCGTGTATCTCTTTGCAACGTTCAAAACGGAAAGGAAACAGTTAATGATTCAGACGGCTTATCAAGAAGCGTATCGTCCACAATTCCATTTCACACCGAAAACCAACTGGACTAATGATCCAAACGGCTTAATCCACTACAAAGGTGAGTTTCATCTCTTCTTTCAACACAATCCGTTCGGTATCGATTGGGGCAACATGACTTGGGGGCACGCTGTCAGCACGGACCTCGTCCACTGGAAGCAACTCCCACATGCCATCCATCCGGACGAACTCGGTACAATCTTCTCCGGTTCAGGGGTCGTGGATTGGAAGAACACCGGTGGTTTTCAGACCGGCGACGAGTCGGTACTCGTCAATTTCTATACCTCTGCAGGCAGCCACGCGCCTAAAGAAGTACCGTTCACACAAAGTATTGCTTACAGCAATGATCGCGGACGGAGTTGGACAAAATATGAAGGGAACCCTGTAATTGAGCATATTGTGCGGGATAACCGCGACCCGAAGGTGATCTGGCATGAACCCACGCAGAAATGGGTGATGGCACTTTACCTCGACCAAAGCGACTATGCGCTGTTCGGCTCGACAAACCTTAAGGAGTGGACGAGGCTATCCGATCTCCAGATTCCCGATACAGAATGCCCCGACATCTTTGAGCTTGCCGTTGATGGTGATCCCGATAATACCAAATGGGTTTTTTGGGGTGCAGCGGGGAAATATTACGTCGGCAATTTCGATGGAACGACCTTTACACCTGAAGGTGACGCACAACGTGCTGACCACGGTGCCAATTTCTACGCAGCGCAAACGTGGAGTGATGTGCTAGAATCCGATGGCAGACGTATTCAAATCGCTTGGATGAGTGGCAGTAACCCACCGAATATGCCCTTTAACCAACAGATGAGTTTCCCGTGCGAGTTAACCCTTCGGACGACTTCAGAAGGTATACGTCTACATCGAGAACCCGTCGCAGAAATTGAAAAGATTCACGCCTATACGCACGCGTGGAGCGACCTTACGCTCAAACCCGGTGAAGATCCGCTTGCAGGATTGACAGGTGAGTTGTTCGACATCCGTGCCGAAATAGCCTTGAACGATGCCACCGCCGTTGGTTTCAAAATTCGCGGGCAGGATGTCCGTTACGATGTCGCATCGCAACAATTGACGTTCCTTGAGAGAAGCGGTCCACTTGCACCCCAAGATGGAAAAATCCGTTTGCAACTGTTAGTCGATCGTATCTCTATTGAAGCGTTCGGCAACGATGGCGAATTGTCGATGACCTCTTATTTCCTACCAGACTTGGATAATGCGGACATTGGAATTTACGCGGAGGGAAGTGCTGCGACTTTAGTATCACTGAAAGTGCATGAGTTGAGATCTTCGTGGGTGTAATTTAGTTATCAGTAGGCGGGGTTATTAGGGCGGAAACCCCCAAGCAAAACACCCCGCCGGCGAAGATAGGAAGGTATGTTAAACGCTGAACGACTCACCACAACCGCATGTGTTTTTAGCGTTTGGATTTGTTATTTTAAAGCCTGAGTCCATTAAGCCGTCGTTATAGTCCAGTACGGAACCCGCAAGATAGAGCGTACTACGTGGATCGATGAAAACTTTCAAGCCGTGAAATTCAAAAATTTTGTCGGTATTTTTAGCGGCACCAAACTCAAGATTATATTGGAAGCCGGAGCATCCACCGCCGATAACCTGCATTCGCAGACCGAGTTTGGATTCATCCGGAGCTTCACTGTGGTTGATGAGTGTAATCGCTTTTTGTGCGGCAGACTCTGTAACAGTAATCATGGTGATTGCCCCTCCTTTTTGGACAGAAAATCAGCAATTGCCGTTTTTAAGACTTTTTCAGCAGTATTCGCGTAACGTTGTTTATCCAATGGCAGTTCACCCAACGCATTAGAAAGCTGCACGGCAGTAATTTCCAATGCCTCCGAGATATGGGTGCCTGTAATCAGTTCAGTGAGAATCGAAGCACTCGCGATAGCAGTCGGACATCCGAATGCTCGAAATTTCGCTGCAACGATCACGTCATCCGTTATTTTGAGTGTCAGTTTTATCAGCTCACCGTCAGCAGGAGAACCAACACTGGCAGTGCCATCAGCATCAACGATCGTTCCGATATTGCGCGGGTTTTCGTAATGGTCGGTCACCTGTGGCGTATACATCGGACATTTCCCGTATCACAGCAGAAGACACGTCTATAATTCTATTTGAAAGAAACCTATTTTAGCAATTATACAATATTTCCAGACGATTGTCAAATTTTTAAGTTTACAATTTTAACCTAATTCGTTTAAACTGATTTCCAAATAAATGAAGGAGAATGCACAATGCTTCAGAAACTTCAATTAACGCTCAGTTTAACCCTTTGTCTTCTGCTGATACTGCCGTTTATAAGCTTCGCCGTAGAAGAATTCAAGGTTTCGGAAAACGGGAAAGGCGAACAGATATGGTTTGAGGCGGAAGCCTTTGATGAGAGGGATTCCGAGGATGTCTATAAATTGGGGAAAGGCGAGAAAGCTGTAGATCCTGCCGATGGTGCGTTTGGAGACATCATCACGAATGCGGGCGCAGGCAAAAAAGGCTGGATACTCTACAGGTTTGACATCAGCCGTGCAGGCGGCAAAGCCGGAGAGTGGCGCTTTATTGGACGCGTTATTAATCCGAGCAACCATTCAGATTGGTTGTGGGTATTGGGCGACGATGGTGATAAGATACCAGATGCGGAACCTGCCTTCGTCCGTCCTAATCACATCATCTTTGAAGAAAACGTCCCCGAATGGACATGGAAGAAGACGGGGGATTTTGGGCAGGATGCTGGCACGATTAACGAATTACAAGACGGTGAAAACGTCATGATGATATGGACACGGCAGAGTTCACTTCAGGTCCAATACGACGTTTTCTGCTGGTCCAGCGACTTAGAGTATCAACCGACGGACGAAGACTACGAAAAAGCAGAAGAGAAAACGTTGCCTGTGCATCCAGATGGATTACTAACGACAACTTGGAGTCGTCTTAAGCGGTAACCTCACTATCTGTATCGAGGGATTTCGGTTCTAACTCCGCTTGGCATTCAGCACAATAACCGATTATCTCATTTCGGAAGCGCACTGCTTTAAAATTGTGCGCTTCACACACCGCCTTTTGCAAGGCATCAATCTGTGGTTCCTTGAATTCAACAATCTGACTGCACCGAAGACAAATAAGATGCGCATGCTCCCGAAGTGAATGAATACTCTCGTAACGAGTATTCTTCTGTGCATCAATAAATTCTGTCAATAATCCACTTCTCACCAACAGCGGTAACGTCCGATAGATCGTCGGACGCGATACCAGATAACCGTTTCGACGCATTTGAACCAAGAGGTCTTCCGTCTGAAAATGTCCCGGGTAATCGAAAACTTGGTTCAAAACATCTAACCGTTTTTGGGTCAAGCGGAGCCCACAACTTTTGAGATAGTCTTCAAATTGTTTTACAAACTCGGTGCCGTTAGTAGATTTTTCGACATCTTCCATTTTCCGTCCCCTTTCAACTGGAGGCAAAAGAGAGGCTACGATCCGGTGGCGCGAGGTCGTTTTTTACGGCATACTTATAAAAAAGTTCAAGTCCTGCGATTTCAGCTTCATCCAGATCGTATTTGATGTAATGGTGCAAATAGTCGAAGCAGAGCGTTTCAGGTAATCCCAATTTTTCAGCCTCAATCCGTGCGATTTCCGGGATTTGCGCGATACCACTGGCTTTCGATTCAAGAAGCACAGCTGGTAAATTACCAAGCTGCGCCTCCGTCCTCGCAACCCAACACGCATAAACAAAAGGTAGTCCTGTGAACTTATACCATACCTCACCGAGGTCAATACTGTACTCAGTCGAACCAGCATGTCTGAGGGCAGGGTCTCCGATTAGTAGGACTGCATCAAAAGGTGGGTCTTGACGATCTTGAAGGGCAGTTTTTGGATTTACTGTTGGCCTACACGTCGCGAACACTGGCGAGATTCGGTATTTCTCAGCGAGCAGGATTTTTAGCAGCGCGACGGAGGTCCGGGAACTCGTATCAAGTCCAATACGTCGAATCTCTGGAATCGGGACGCGACTGAACAATTGAATACTTTTGACACTTTCATGAGATGCGATTGATATTTCTGGTAAAATACAATAAGACGCATGCGAAGGATTCGCTCGGAAATATTCGATAATCGAAATCAATCCGACCTCAAGGTCACCTCTGCTTAACAACAACGCAAGACGGCTGGGACCATCAATACTAAGTTCAATATCCGTTTGGATTTCCCCGTTCAAAAGGGGATAAATGAGTGGTTTGGTGTTCAGGAACGAGACCGCGCCAACCCTTAAGCGGCTTTTCTGTACCACCGATCTCCCTCTCGAATAATTTCATTGTAAAGCGTGTCGCGCTCAATAGGTATGAAACCTGCCTCTTCAATGAGATGCGTCAGTGCTGAAACAGAAACAGCCTCTGGTGTGTCTGCCCCCGCCATGTGTGTAATTTTCTCTTCGGTCACAGTGCCATCAATATCATCAGCCCCGAAACGGAGGGCGACTTGTGCAGTTTTCAGACCCGTCATAATCCAGTATACTTTAATGTGTGGCAGGTTATCGAGCATCAAGCGTGCAACAGCGATGTTCCGAAGATCGGTCAAACCCGTCGTTGATGGAAGATACGCCATGCGAGTGTTAGCAGGATGAAACGCCAACGGAATGAACGTCACAAAGCCACCAGATTTATCCTGTTGTTCCCGCAACCGAATGAAATGATCTACTCGATCCTCGTTTGTCTCAAGATGTCCGTAAAGCATCGTTGCATTCGTGGGAATACCGAGACGATGTGCAATGTCATGAACCTCCAACCACCCTTCTGCGCTCAGTTTCCCCGGACAAATTTTCTCGCGCGTCTCTTCCGCAAATATTTCAGCACCCCCCCCGGGCAACGAATCCAAACCCGCCGTTCGCAATTCCGTCAAAACCTCTTCTATTGACATTTTAAAGATACGCGAAAAGTGATGAATCTCAACGGCAGTGAAGAATTTGAGGTGTACTTGGGGCATCCGCTCCTTAAGCCCCCGAATAATGCCTAAGTAGTAATCGAAAGGCAGTTTCGGGTGTAATCCCCCCACGCTATGAATCTCAGTGCATCCGTGCTCTATAGAATACATCGCTTTATCCAAAAATTCATCAACACTCATTTCCCACGCCCCCTCCGTTTGCATATTTTTTCGGGCAAACGCACAAAAGTGGCATCGGGCGTGTAGAATACAGACATTTGAATAATCGATATGCTGGTTGATGTTATAGTAAGCGATGTTTCCATTTAGACGTTCACGGGCATGATTTGCAATAAACCCAACCCCCGTAATATCCGGGCTTTCGTAAAGTGCGACCCCCTCTTCAAAGGAGAGCCGTTGCTCCGCCTGGACCTTTTCATAAATGGCAGGCAACTTTGGGTCCGTAAAACGACTATAATTCTCCATTATCCCCTTATCCTAATCGGTTATCAATTCCTCTGCGAAGCTTGTAGGCGAAAACTTGCTATAGTAAACCAAAAAATTACTTGACACTTATTTTGCAACAAAGGTATTATAGCACAACAACTTTAAAGATGCAAGTCTTTATAATATTAGCAATGTTTTAGTAGAGAGTCGCTTACCAGAGATCCTCTCTAACAGAGGTCTTGGTCTATAGCACCCAGAAGGAAAATAAAACTTATGTCTAAACTCGGACTTATTCATTACAACTACGCAAGTAAATCACTTGACGATTTTCTGAAATTTACGAGCGAAACAGGGTTCGGCTACGTTGAACTCCAGATCAGCGATGTATGGAATTCGGATACCGCTAACCCTGAACAAAACGCCGAAGCCGTGAGAGCACAAGTTGAAGGTTACGGATTGCAAGTCTCTGCACTTGCTGCAGGAAACGATTTTGTCCTGCTGGAAGAGGAAGCCATTCGTTCCCAAATCGAAAGAATGGAACGTATCTCAGGACTCGCTAAATTGCTCGGCACTTCAGTCCTTCGCACTGAGGGTGGTGTCGCAAAAGACGCTGTTCCTGAAAGCCGATGGGTGGAAGCAATGGCTGGATGCCTCACACGATGCCTCGAATTCGCCGAACGGAACGAGGTGTATTTGGCAGTTGACAACCACGGCATCGTTACAAATGACGGGGACTTGCAGGTGGAACTCTTTGAACGGGTCGGCTCCAAATACGTCGGGGCAAATATGGACACGATGAATTACCGGTGGGCGGGTCACGATTTAGAAACTGTGGGCAGATACTACGAAATCGTCGCACCCTATACATTGCACACGCACCTGAAAGACGGGACCGGCTCACGCGGAGATTACCGCGGCGAGGCACTCGGCGAAGGTGAAATAGATCTCGCCAAAGCAATCCACTGTCTGAGAGAAGCAGGCTATGACGGGGTCTGGTGCTGCGAATACGAAGGTAGAGAAAACGACGGCACCGGTCAACGAAAAAGTTTTGCATGGATGCAAGCGAATCTATAATAAAATGAACGAATCATCGGGTATTATTACGCTAACAACCGATTTCGGTACAAGCGATGCTTATGTCGGAATCATGAAAGGGGTCATTCTCAGCATTAATCCAAAGGCGCAAATAGTTGACCTCACACACGCCGTTCCACCACAGGACATCTACGAAGCTGCGTTCTCAATCTATTCCGCGCATCGTTACTTCCGAAAAGGAACGATTCATATCATTGTCGTTGATCCGGGCGTCGGGAGTGATAGACGCGCGATTGCTTGCCAAACGGAAAATGCATGCTTCGTTTGTCCCGACAATGGTGTTCTGAGCTACCTATTGCAAAGCATTGAGAACGAAATGGAGCATTCTGTAGATACAGTAGAGATCAAAAACAGAGCGTACTATTTACCGAAGGTAAGCAACACATTCCACGGCAGAGATATTTTCGCGCCAGTTGCGGCACATCTATCCCTTGGTGTGCCGCTTGCCGACATCGGTCCGGCGGTGCCAACCCTTGTTCAACTTCCGATTCAAGTGCCAGAATTATCCGATAATACACTGACAGGACAAATTGTCAAAATTGACAGATTCGGGAATGCGATAACAAATATCTCGGAAAGCACAATTGCCCGCTTGAAAAGCACGTCCACCGGCAAAATACCTGCTTACGAAATCAGGATCGGAAGTGTGAGACTTAACCGACTCAATCGTGCCTACGCTGAATCTGGCATCGGCAAGCCTCTGGCAATTATCGGAAGCTCCGGACTGTTAGAAATTGCTATCAATAGTGGGAATGCCAAAGAGGATTTAGGATTAAAGTGGGGCGATCGGGTTGTAATTCAGAAGTTCGATTGAATATATTAAGTCTCAACAGGTTAAAATAGAATTAGGACACAAAAAGGAGGATAAAAGGGAATTGAAACAGATTACTTTAACAGGGATCAAACCAACAGGACAGCCGCACATCGGGAACTACCTCGGTATGATCAAACCAGCATTGGAGCTCGCGAAGGATTACCAAGCACTTTATTTTGTAGCCGACTATCACGCGCTAACCACCGTAAAGGACAAAAAAGAGTTGACGCATTTAAGCTATCAAGCGACCGCGACATGGTTAGCGTTGGGATTAAATCCAGATGATGTAATTTTTTACCGTCAATCGGACATTCCGGAAGTATTCGAGTTGTCGTGGGTATTGTCATGTTTCACAACAAAAGGCTTGCTCAACCGGGCACACGCCTATAAAGCGATTGTTGATGACAACATTGCTGCGGGGCGTGAAGAGGACAAGAACATTAACGCCGGGCTTTTCACCTATCCAGTTTTAATGGCAGCGGATATCCTGCTTTTCGGAACGCACATTGTGCCAGTCGGGTTTGACCAACAGCAACACCTTGAAATTACCCGCGATGTTGCGCTCACCTTCAATAAAAACTACGGCAATATCTTAACAATTCCAGAAGCTGTAATTCGGAAAGAGGTGATGACTATCCCCGGCATCGACGGTAGAAAGATGAGTAAAAGCTATAACAATGTTATCCCGATCTTCGCACCTTCTAACCAAGTGCGCAAACCTGTCATGCGTATTGTAACCGATTCTAAGCGCCCAGAAGATCCAAAAGATCCAGATGAATGTAATATCTTTGCAATCTACCGACATCTCGCAGATGCCGATGCCGTTGCAGCGAAACGCCAACTCTATCTTGAAGGTGGTTTGGCGTATGGTGAGATGAAAAAAGAATTGTTTGAGTTGCTGGAGGCTACTTTTTCTGAGCAACGTGATCGGTATAATGCGCTGATGGATAACCCTGATGAATTGGATAAAATACTTGAAAAAGGTGGAGAAAAAGCACGCGATATTGCAGTACCGATCTTGGCAAAGGTCCGTAGGGCAGTCGGTGTAAAAATTTGAAAAAATAATCACTTACGAAGCGTCGCTATCGCGAAATGAAAACAATTCTTGAAAATCACGTTGATATATACTATAATAAAATAGCGTTGCGAGAAAAAACTTGCATTTTAATGCAAAATATGTCAGAATATTTATGATTTCCTATTTCTAACGTTGCGCGGAACATCAGGCGACCAACATCCGCCGATAATTTGACAGACAGTGGAGTCGTGCCACGAAACAGTCCGCGTTGCAGCGCGGCAAATCTCTAAAGAAAGTGAGAGGATTCAAATGAAATTTAAAACTTTAACAATTATCCTGTTTAGTTTAGGACTGATGGCAATGAGTCTCGTTGCTGTCAACAGCAGTGCCGCAATTGACCCGAGCAGTGTCGTGGGTATCTGGCTGTTCGACGAAGCGGGTGGCAGCACAGCGATGGACTCTTCAGGAAACAATAACCATGGAACGATTGTCAATGCGCCGATATGGGTGGATGGACGATTCGGTAGCGCTTTAGCCTTTGAAGGCAGCTGTGTCACTACAAACAAAAAACTCCTCAACGGTGTGCGTGAATTTACAGTTGTTGCCTGGGTAAAGCCGGGAAATATTACCTCCACCCGCATTGGATTGATAGGGCAAAATGATTCACCGGAATTCGGTTTCATTAACCCGACTACCGTCGCGCTATGGACACCGACAGCGGGTAGTAATAATAACCCATACGAGCATCCACCGGGTGAATGGCACCATGTTGCTGCTGTGGCTTCGGGAGAATTCACGAAGGTTTACATCGATGGCGATGCGACGACAGTAGAAGGGAATTGGCCCAATCACGGTAGATCGGACTTCAACGTGAACATCGGAGGCTGTGGTATTTGGGACGGTACTGGCAATTGGTTCACAGGCGCCATGGACGAAGTCGGTCTTTTCCACGCACCTTTGACAGATGATGATATTGCTGATGTCATGAACAATGGTTTGACTGCTTTAGGGGTTGCGGTAGAACCCGCTGGCAAAATCGCGGTAACCTGGGGAACCCTCAAGCGGAAAGAATACTAAGCAATTTCAGTATAGGACAGGCTAAGGATGCGGATCTGATCGCTGTATCCCTACCTGTCCGATGTCAGTTTAAACAGATAACCCCGGTCAAGGACTTGTTAAAATAAACAAATCCTAAAACCGGGGCAGAATTTGTGAGCGCAGTAGGATGGAAAACAAAAGTTGTCATCCCTATTGCGCTTTTAAATTGTTACGAAACAGACTACATTTCTGTGTCCGCGTCGTCGTACCGACGAGGCTCGCGGCGTTGCTCGCGAGGGCGTGCGGGGTTGACTTTCAGCGGACGTCCCATCATCTCTTGTCCATCCAACGCTTCTATCGCTCGCTCGCCATCCTCTTGGTTTTCCATCTCAACGAAGCCAAACCCTTTGGAGCGACCATCGTACCGGTCACGGATAATCGTAGCAGTCGCAACCTGACCATACTCTCCGAAGAGCTCTTCGAGGTCGGTTTCCGTGGCCGCATAAGGCACGTTGCCAACGTAGATATTCATCTCGCTTCTCCTTTTAGAAATTATATGTCCCCTAACGCAGTATCACGAAGACAACCGGTACTTCACGCGTACCGATGTCTCTCAAAAAACCGGAATAGGGAATAGAAATACGGGAAAATGAGAAAACTGAGCACTGTCAGCATTTTCAAAGGCAGAAATTTGGCAGCAAGCGTAGGCGGACATTGCACGCAATGTCCAAAATGCAAAGATTGGCAAAAATTAACTCTCATCAATCTCTTGTTGGAAGCCTTGTCACACTTTACAATGAGCATGTTTCGGTTCCAAACCGTAAAACTGTCAAAACACTACTCGTAACTTTGCCAGCGGACATTATCCACATTTCCCTTAATAAATTTACATTAAATTATATCACAATTTATTATACTTGTCAATATTAATTTAATATGTCGAAAATTTTCACTTCGCAATCATCCAATTATCCCCAATTCCTGCCTCCGTTTGAAGCGGTACCCGAAGCGACATTGCGTTTTCCATTTCCTCACAGACAATCGCCGCATGCTCCGCCGCGAGTGATTCTGGCGTTTCAAGTACTAACTCATCATGAATCTGTAGAAGCATTTTCAAAGGAAGGCTATCCTTATCAATACGACGCTGCACGTAAACCATCGCAGCCTTCATCAAATCTGCAGCCGAACCTTGCACCACAGTATTAATCGCCAGACGTTCACCGAGGCTACGCCGACTTCGATTCGTAGCATAGATTTCAGGAATTGCCCGCCGTCTGCCGGTGAGTGTACTCACATATCCGTGATCGGATGCCTGTTGAACACATCGCTGCAGAAAACGATCTATTCCCGGAAAACGCGTTTTATAATCATCAATAAGGGCAGACGCTTCCTTTACACTCATTCCTTTAATTCTACGCGAGAGGCCTGTTGGCGAGACCCCATAGATGATGCCGAAATTGATAGTCTTCGCCTTATCACGAAGTTCACGTGTAACTGATACAGTCGGCACTTCAAACACCTGCGACGCAACTGCTGTATGGATATCCAAATCTTGCGTGAAGGTCTCAATTAGACTTTCATCTTCGCTAAAGTGCGCAAGGATACGCAATTCAATTTGCGAATAATCGGCGCAGATTAACTTATGCCCCTCTGGTGCTATGAAGGCGCGCCGTAGCTGCCTCCCAATCTCAGTTCGGATGGGAATATTCTGCAGATTCGGACCGTCGGATTTCAAACGACCTGTTGCTGTTGTTAATTGATAGAGATGTGTATGGATACGGTCTGTTCTTGTGTCGATAGCATTCTGAAGCTGCGCCAAGTACGTACTCTGTAATTTACGATATTGGCGGTACTCAATAATTAAACGCGGCACACTCGTCTTCGGATCGTTAATATCCTCTCTCAGAGAAAGTGCTTCTAACACGGTAACATCTGTGGAGATTTTACCGCCCCGGGTCCGCTTCACTGGTTTGAAACCGAGTTCCTCAAACAACACTTGCGCTAGCTGGTTCGGTGAATCAATATTACAGGGATATCCAACTATTTCGTGAATCTGTTTTTGCCGATCATCAACAAGCTGGCCAATCACACCGCTTTGACGTTTGAGCTCCTCCTTATCGCAAACGATGCCGTTATATTCCATTTCAGCGAGAATAGGTGCGAGCGGCGATTCTATATCACGCGCTAACCCTGTAATTCCCATCTCATCAAGTTTTGGTATAAGGAAATGATAGAGTCGGAGCGTGATGTCAGCGTCTTCTGCGGCATAAATTGTGGCTTGGTCCAATGGGACTTCATCAATTGTTTTCTGTCGTCCTGCCTCCGTTTCAAACAATTCACCCAAACCGGCTGCTTCGTCGGCAGATGTCGCATCGCCTGGATCCGCTGTTAATTCCTCAAAAGAAATCATCTTGTGCCCTAAATGAAGCAATGCTAACGTATCAAGGTTGTGGGAGGGGGTCCGCGCGTCAACCAATTGACTTGCAAGGAGTGTATCGAAAACAACGCCTTGAAGCTTAACATCGTTCCTGATAAGAATACCGGCATCGAACTTCAAATTATGACCACACTTTGGTAATGAGGGGTCCTCCAGAATCGGCTTAAGTGCTGAAAGTACGGTATCAGCATCCAGATGGTTTTCAGGTTGCGGTGAGCGAACCGGTACGTAAACACCGTGTTTCGGTTTCCACGAAAAACTTAACCCGCACAGCGTCGCTTCACGTTCCAAACCATCCGTCTCGGTATCAAAACAGATAATCTCCTGTGCCGAGAGCGTGTCAACGAGATCTGTCAATTGGTCAAGCGTAACGATCGCCGAATAGTCTCCCGCTTCAGCGGTATCGTAGTCGCCTTTGTCCAAAATAGCGTCCGTTTTCTGCGCCAATTCTGCAACGCGTTCCTTGCGCGTCGTTGGTGTACTAACAGCGGATGTAACATCTCCTCCTACGAGTTCCCTTACAACTTGCTCATAACGCTTGAGTTCCAATTCCTTGAATAGCGGGAGGATCTTCTGGAGGTCAAGCGGTTTGACTTGTGCTTTCTCTAAAGAGAAATCCAAAGCAGCATCCCGTTTCAAGGTTACAAGTTCCTGTGAAAGCGCGAGCTGTGCGCGTGCTTTTTCTAAATTCTCACGACGTTTTCCCTTAATCTCATCAATATTCTCAAAAATACCCTCAATAGAACCGTACTGTTGAATTAATTGCGATGCCGTTTTCAAGCCAATTTTCTCAACACCTGGTACATTGTCTGAAGTATCGCCCATCAAAGCAAGAACATCAATAACCTGATCGGGTTTTATACTTTTTGTCTCCCACAACGATCGCTCGTCGATAATCTTATCGTTATGGAGGTCAAGCATCGTGACTCGGTCGCCGAGCAACTGTTCAAGATCTTTGTCTCTCGAAATAATAGTGACATCAATATCACGCGCTTCTGGATCGTCAAGTATCAACTGTGTGACAGAAGCGATGATGTCGTCGGCTTCCAATTCGGGTTTACCGAGCGTCAAGATACCAAAAGCATCAAGCAACTCCATAATGCGATGAATCTGTGTCACGAGGTCATCAGGTGCTGGAGAGCGATTCGCCTTGTATTCCGAATATAGTTCATTACGAAACGTGCCCCCCGGTGTATCAATCGCAGCGACGACATATTTTGCCTGAAGTTGCGTCAATATCCTAATAAGTGTGCCAGCGAACCCGAACACAGCATGCGTTGCCTCGCCGGTGATACTGCTCGTCAACCTGCTCCGAATCGCATAATAAGCCCGAAATATTTCGGCGTGCGTATCAATAATATAGACAGTATCTTTTTCTCCATTTTGCATTATGGTTATGCTTGCCTCCTAATCTGGAAAATGCCATTGACGCAAAGAATCTGATGCTGACAATCCCGCTTCCTGTCCAAGTGCGAACGCAGTCGCTATGAGATTCCGTTCGCCGGATATGATGTCCCCTGCAGCAAAGAGTCCGGGGATCGGCTCTCCATCGCTGTCCAACATCTGCATATCCTCGTTTGCGATGATTAAGCCTTCCTCATCTTTCTGATAATCCCACCCCTCAAGAAACTTTGTATTCGGGATAAGTCCTTCATCAACAAGGAAACCGTGGAAAAACAGTTCGCTTCCATCCACCATTTCAAACCCCAAGAGATCCGTTTTTTCACCAATATGGCGTTTAATTTTTGTTTCAATGATATTAATTTTACGTGCCTTCACCTGTTCCAGTACAGGCGGGGACATACCGTGGGGTCTGCCGTTTGTTAGAATTGTAATTTTATCCGTAAAATCTTGTGCGCCAATCGCTGCCTCATAGATATAGTCTCCCACACCAAGGAGTGCGAGATGCTCGTTGACATGCAGATGTCCATCACAACGGATGCAGACGTGCCATCCTTTTCGATTGCCTGCATAGCGAAATACCGTCGCATACTGTTTATATAAGCGTTCAGCATCGGGATCAAACTCAATATCGGGCCATTTATCATCAAATCCAGCAGCAACGACAACAGTACGGGATTTAAAAGATGCCATCTCCACTGGTGTATTTTGTTTAAGCGTTTTTGTGGACGCTTCCAGTTCAAAAATGTCCGCGTTCCGTGTGAGCTTCGCGACCATTCCATCGCGTATATCAATCCCAGTCTTACGTTTTTCAGAACCGAGCATGAAATCGACGACAGGTCGGCTCTCCATCCATTTCATGAGTTCTTTCGCAAAATGAGGACCAATGATACCAGGAAAGACCGGCGCATCTTCAATTTCTACGGACTTTGACCAGTAAGCACGCCCGCGACTGAAACTCACCTTTCCTGAGTGCAGTACCAAAACATGCCGCATTTGATGGCTCGCTGAAACCGCCGCTTGCGCGCCAGCAGGTCCGGCACCAATCACCGCAACATCGTAAATCGTTTCCTTCATGGTTTTTCTCCTAACTTCTCAAAAACCGTACTTTTTCCATCTTTCATCGACCAACGCGATTATTTCGTCAGACATTTGGATCTCATCGGGCCACTCGCGTTGATAGCCTTCTTCCGCCCATTTCGTCGTTGCATCAATACCCATTTTCGATCCCGCCCCCATCAGCGGTGCCGCATGGTCCAGCACATCAACAGGTCCCTCAATAATTGTCACATCCCTTTTTGGATCAACATTGCTGCCGACATAAAAAAGCACCTCTTCGACGTTCTGAACGTCAACCTCTTTATCAACAACAATGATAATCTTGCTAAACATCAATTGTCCGAGTCCCCAGAAGCTGTGCATAATCTTTTTAGCGTGATACGGGTAGCGTTTATCAATAGAAATCAAAGCGAAATTGTGAAATACGCCAAACAAAGGTAGATTCATATCGACGAGTTCCGGAAGCTGCGTTTTAATCAACGGCATAAAAATCCGTTCGGTCGCCTTGCCCATGTAGCAGTCCTCCATCGGTGGCTTACCGACGATGATCGTCTGATAGATCGGATTTTTACGATGCGTAATCGCTGTGATGTGCAAAAGCGGATACTCATCTGCAAGTGAATAAAATCCTGTATGGTCGCCGAAAGGTCCCTCTATGCAGGTTTCATTCGGTTCAATATACCCCTCAATCACGATATCTGCCTCTGCAGGCACGAGCATATCAATTGTCTTGGCAGGCACCATTTCCACATTCGATTTTCGGAGAAACCCTGCAAATAGGAGTTCATCAATCCCAGATGGTAGGGGTGCCGTGCCGATGTAAGACATCACCGGATCCCCACCGAGAGCGATTGCCACAGGCATCTGTTCTCCCGCTTGCCGATACTCGCGATGATGCGCGGCACCATCGTGATGAATTTGCCAATGCATCGCTAAAGCGTATGGGGTTATTTTCTGCAAACGATATGTACCAACGTTACGTTGACCGGTTTTGAGACTATGTGTAAAAACTTGGGGTAAGGTAATATATTTATCGGCATCAAGGGGCCAGCATTTAATAAGCGGCAGCACATCTAAAGATGCGTCTTCACCGGTAAGCACTACCTCTTGACACGCGCCTTTTTTCACTGTCTTAGGGGGGAAGTTCGTTAATTGCGACAGCATTCGGAGAATTTTCATCTTATCGAGAAGGGAATCAGGTGGTCCCAATTTAATCATACCCTCAATTTCCGACGCAATCTGCCCAAGATCGTCAACGCCGAGTGCCATCGCCATCCGTTGATAAGACCCATAGGTATTGATGAGGAGCGGCATTCCGCTGCCTTCAACCTTCTCAAAGAGGAGTGCAGGGCCGCCAGATTTACTGACCCGATCCGTGATTTCAGCGATTTCCAACTCTGGTGATACAGTTGTTTTAATCCGTTTGAGTTCCCCTGCTCGATCCAAGGCTTTGACGAACTCTGTGAGGCTTGCATATGCCATTTTTTATCTATGGGCTCCTGAAGTGTGTTTGTACGGGCGAGGTCACCTCGCCCCTATGTTTCGCGCAAGTTTTCAGTTAATTTTCACATCTTTATGATAGCTCAACTGACTACTAATGCCCCTGTACGAAAGCATGTTCACTCAGCCGCCAATTTACCAGAAATCTGCTTTAATCCCTGCTGATAGTTCCGATTTTTTGGGTCAAGCATCAATGCTTTTCGGATGGCTTTCTCTGCTTGTAGATAATCACCGCGCCGGAAGTCAATGAGTGCAAGTGTATTGTAATAACTCGCGACATTCGGATCCAAACGGATAGCCCCCTCGGCATAATGCCGGGCGGTTTCTAAATCCGCACCCAGTTCGCCACCTTTTTGATTTTTCTTTATAGACTTTGCAGTTAATCGCGCAAGCGCATGGTAAGCCTTCGGCAACCCAGACGCTAAGTAAGCCTTCTTCGCTGCATTGAAATCGCCTTGAGTCGCCTGTAGGTCACCAATCAGATAATAGGTCTCGGTCAAAAACGGTGGTTGAACTGACAATTCCTCCGCCAATTTCAAATCATCCATCGACGATAATGAAAGGTCAACAGCCTTTTCCAATGCCGTCAATGCTGCAGCGATCAAATCCACATTGGATTGTCGAGGGGTATCATCCCCAGCCTTCGCTTGCTGTGCGTAGCATAATCCTAAGTTGTGATATGCCTCGGCATCTTCTGGGTTCAGGGCAACAATTGCGAGATATGTATCAACCGCTTCCGCATAACGCCCCTGATTCAGTAAAATCCTCGCAATTTTTAGATGCGCCTCCAAAAGTTGGGGTTCCAATGCCACTGCCTGTCGGTAGCGTTCTAAAGCAAGTTCTGTTTTATTCTCCCTGAAATACGCTAATCCGAGTCCTGCGTGTGCCTTCGCGAAATTCGGTTGGAGTTCTAATGCCTTCCGTTGTGCAGCAACGGCTTCCGGGTATTTCTCAAGCATCGTGTAAGCGAGACCCAAACCGTTATAGGCGGCTACCAATTGTGGGTCTATTCCGATTGCTTTTTGATATTCCCAGACGGCTTTCTCGTAAAATCCATTTTTGAGATAGAGCCTACCGATGTTGGCGAGAACTTGTGCCCGTTCAGCTGCGGCTTGCGTCCGTTGTAGCGCGCCGCGCAACTCATGCAACGGAGTGAATGCTGCCTTCCGTTTCTCAAACAGTGCCATCTGTTCACGCGCGGCTGCAGTGTCTCCAACGCGGAGATACGCCTGTGCGAGATTATAGAGTGATTCAACAAGTGCTGGATCGTTTGTATACGCCGTGCGATAAGCGTTAATAGCATCAACCCACCGTTTTTCCTGCGCGTAGAGAAGTCCTAATTGATAGTGCGCAGCTGCGAATTCCGGTGCAATGGCAATCGCGCGTTGTTGATGCTGCATAGCAGCGGCACGTTTACCTTGTTTGCCATAGACATTCCCGAGTTGATGATGTATCATCTCATCGTTCGGTTCCAACCCAACTGCTACTTTGTAAGCGTCGAGTGCCTCGGCATAACGGTGCATGTTCGCGTAAACACTCGCCAAAGCAGCATGGCTATATGCCCAAGTGGGTTTATATGTAATCGCACGCTGATACGCAGCTACGGCATCTTCAAATTTTTCAAGTCCAGTATACGCCAACCCCAAACCGTAATAAGCATCAGAAATATCCGAGTTTTGATTAGTGCGCTCGTTTCCAGGGAGCGTTTCCACCGCCATCAATGATAGGACTCGGCGATATTCGTCAACCGCTTCCGTGTAAGCCTCAATTTGAAGGTATACCTTCGCGAGTTTCAACCGAATTTCAATCTGAGTAGCATCAGCGACCAATTGTGCCTTATAAGCACGAATCTGTGCGGTGATGTCCGTAGTACCTACCTCTTGACAGAACGCGTTCGGAATCCACCAGAGGGTGAGGTGGCACCCGATGAGTACCACCAACGCAACTGTGTAATAGGAAAATTTCCGTATCACCTGCTACCCTCCGATCGATGAAACGAAGCTAACATCTAAAAACGCTGTTTGAGACGACTCCATGTGGTAGTCAATTTATCCAACGGTTCCACTGGCGTGAGACCCGCGATAGCATCCCCAGAGACTTTGACATCATCAAAACTTGCGGCAGTCTCCCATGCCCAGACCCCGGCTTGACCGGCGGCATACCCGGCACCGGTTTCATCTTTGAGTTCACCCTGCTCTTCACCGTTAATCCAGAGTTTCATCGAATCGCCTTCCACAACGACCCGCATGTCAAACCATTCGCCGTTGGCGATAGTGACGTTAACTCCGGCGAGTTCTCCGATCTTGTCGCGGGCATCCCATGCCCCAGTCTTATGTCGCCAAAGCTCGGTTTTGTTATTCGGGACATTGAGGTAGTAAACATAGTATTCCATCTCACTTTGGGCGCGATATACGACACCAGCCCAGTTTCCTTCATCAAGCCGCACTTTTGCTTCAACAGTGTAATCTGACCACTCAGTATCACCAACGAGGGAGTGCTCGGCTCTACCACCTTTAGCGAGTTTATAAATGCCATCCTCAACACTCCAAGAACCGTTGGCGGGCGTCCAATCGTCTGCCTCCGATTCAAATGACCAAGACTGTTCGCCAGCAAAAGCGAAGGTGGCTACGAGTACGAGAAAACAACACATCCCAACAATTGAAAACAGATATTTCATAAAATGCACCTATCAATAGTAATGTGGGGGCAGGCACAAGACCTATCCCTACAATGAATAGTCTTTAGTGAAGATGGGCGATTTGCCATCCTAAATCCCAAAACTTCTGAGACTAAACACTACAAGAAATTAGTAAACCCGCTTGAGGCGACCCCACGTTGTTGCGAGTTTATGATTCGCATCAACGGCAAGGGTATCCACGATATTATCACCGTAAACGGTGAAATCATCAAAACTCGCCTCGGTTTCCCATGCCCAGACCCCGACTTGACCGGTTCTGTAGGTATCATCTTCATGCTCGCCTTGAAGTTCGCCATTGACGTACAGTTCAAAGTCCTCGCCATCAACAACGACCTTCATATCAATCCATTCGCCGTTCTCGATTTTGACACCTCCAACAGCTGGGGTTTTGGAGATATTCTCCCGAGTATCCCATGCCCCTTTATTGTGCTGCCAGAGTTCTACTATGTTATCTGGCACGTTGAGGTAGTAAACGTAGTACTCCATTTCGCTTTGCGCTCGAAAAACGATACCTGCCCAATTGTGCTCATCCAATCGGACTTTTGCTTCAATAGTGTAGTCGTCCCACGCCTCTTCTCCAACAAGAGAGTGTTCAGCACGACCGCCTCTCTCCACATGGTAGACCCCACCCTTGATTTCCCAATTTCCGTTGGCGACTTTCCAGTCATCATGTTTTTCCTCAAAGTCCCACAGTTGGGTCCCTGCGAAGGTTGGTAGCGAAAACGCGACCCCAAGAACCATAATGAGACTGAGCGGGACTAACTTCGAGAATCCAATAGCCGTCCTCATGTTTTCTCCTCCTATTTTCTGTCAATACAATATAGGATTCATCACACATTTTCTGCCGTCATAACGATAGCAGAACTACATAGATAGAATACCCTTAAATAATAATAAAGTCAACATTAACTTGTGATTAGCCATCAGGGGTCAGCCATCAGCAATCAGAATACTTTGAGATTCAGAGATCACTCCTACAAGACAACGGAATGGCTCTTAGCGGCATTGCGTTGTCAGGATAAGAACTCTATTTTAACAGCCGAATTCACGAAGCATTCACGGAGGCGTTTTTATATTAGCGATTTCAGGGATTTCCTGGACTTGAATTTGTCTTTTCTCCGTGAAACGAATTTCAGGTTATATTAATTTCAACGAATAGATATTTTTAAAATAAACACTCTACACGGCATTAAAACCATAATAAGACTTGCATTTGACCGCATTATAATGTATCCTAAAAGTACTCAGATACTCCTCAACTCTATGTATAAAAAACTATGGAAAGGAACACATTTTGCGTATAAGGATTTTAATCGCGCTTTTTATTGCGTGCTTTACTTTGATAGAAGCAACTCCTGCGGCACTGAAAGTCGGGCTCATCTATGATGTAAGCGGGCGCGGCGATCTCTCATTCTGCGATGCCGCCTATGCAGGTGCGAAGAAAGCGAAAGATGAATGGGGATTTAAACTCACAGAGGTCACGCCGAGCCTCAGTACAGATACCGAATTGACGCTTCGTAGACTCGCAAAACTGAAATACGATCTCATCATCGGGGTGGGTTTCCTCTTTCAAGAACCGATGAACCGTGTGGCAAGCGAGTTTCCGGATGTCAAGTTCGCGCTCATTGATGCAGTCATAGAACAACCCAACGTCGCGTCGCTCACCTATCGTGCACATGAAGGCACATTTCTTGCAGGTGTCATCTCAGCGTTGAAAACAGAGGAAAAGCGGATAGGTTTCATCGGAGGAATGAAGGTGCCGCTAGTCGAGGCTTTTGAAGTCGGCTATCGTGCCGGTATTAAGGCAGCGAATCCCGATCTTGAATTGGTAGCGGATTATGTAGGTGTGACACCGCAAGCCTTCAACGATCCAGCGAAAGCGAAAGAACTCGCCCTCTCGCAATACAACCGCGGGATAGATATTATCCTTGCGGCTGCAGGGGCAAGCGGCTTGGGAGTGCTTGAAGCCGCAAAAGCGACAGAAAAATCAATCATTTGGGTCGATTCTAACGGGAATAATCTCGCCCCGGGTTTAGTGCTCACAAGTATTATCAAAGGCGTGGAAATATCGGTTTATGAAACGATAAAGAACGTTCAAGAAGGAAATTTTTCCGGTGGTTTGAAAGATTACGGGCTTAAAGAGGGCGGGGTCGAGTACATTGTCGATGATGTCAACCGTGATCTTCTTTCGGCGGAGATTCTGGAACAAGTTGAGACGTTTAAAGCGAAAATTATCGCGGGCGATATTGTTGTCCCGCACGAACGGTAGTAGAGATGACACATTCACCAATCATCGAGATGCGCGGCATTAGCAAGCATTTTGGGCAAGTGAAAGCAAACGATGCTGTAGATTTTACGCTCCATCGGGGTGAAATACACGCGATTGTCGGCGAAAACGGAGCAGGTAAATCTACATTGATGAAAATCCTCTACGGTCTGTATCACCCTAATGCTGGTGAGATTCTTGTCGATGGACACGCCGTAACAATCTCCTCACCGCGACGTGCAATGCAACTCGGTTTGGGAATGGTACAGCAACACTTCACGCTTATCCCTGTCTTCACGGCTCTTCAAAACATCGTGCTTGCCAAAGAACCGCGCAAACTCGGCGCGCTCCTCGATTACCAACAAGCTGAAGAACGGATTGCAGCACTCGCAGCGCAGCTCGGTTTCGATGTGCCACTGAATATCCCCATCGAATCCCTGCCGATTGGCACACAGCAACACACTGAAATCCTGAAAGTCCTTTATCACGGAGCAGACACCTTAATTATGGATGAGCCGACAGCAGTGCTTGCCCCCCAAGAGGTCGAAGGACTTTTTAAATGTATGCGAAACCTTAAAGACGAGGGGAAAAGTCTCATTATCATCACACACAAACTCGATGAGGTGATGGCGATCGCCGACCGCGTCACGGTTATGCGAAGCGGGCAAGCCGTTGCCTCCTGCCCTATCAACGAGACCGACCCAACGACGTTGGCAGAAATGATTCTCGGTGAACCTGTCATCCCTGCCTCCGTCACACGAGAGCAGGCTACAGGTACAACCCCTCTGCTCCGTTTAGAAAACGTCACGCTTTCAGGCAGTTCTGGCACCACAAAAAGGCACAAATGGAAAAAGGTCCTGGCAAACAGGACATCCGACAAGTGCCATCTCAACAACGTTAACCTTGAGGTGTTTCCCGGTGAAATCGTCGGTATCGCAGGTGTAGAAGGGAACGGACAAACAGAACTTGTTCAGGTCCTAACTGGATTACAGCAGATTGATAGCGGTATGATCACGTTAAACGGTGAACGGGTTGCACATATCCCTGCCGATAGACACCGACACGGCATCAGTTTAAATGATCGAATTGACGATAACTTTATCATCAGACACCATAAAAATAAGCGATTCTGTCGTTACGAACTGCTTCAACGAAAATCAATTCAGCAGTCTGCCCTGAACGCACTCGATAAATACCAGATTCGTGTTGGAAATATTGCGGATCCGATACGCACCCTTTCTGGTGGGAATCAACAGAAAGTCGTCGTGGCGCGCGAGTTAGAAGCACAGCCCGACGTTATTATCGCCGCGCACCCAACGCGCGGCTTAGACATCCATGCAGCGGAATTCGTCCACACGCGGCTTCTCCATGCCCGCAATCGCGCTAAAGCCGTTCTACTCGTCTCCTCTGAATTAGACGAACTCCTCCACCTCAGCGATAGAATCGCAGTGATGTACGATGGCAAAATCGTCGGCATTGTGAAGCCCACAGAGACAAATAAGCAAGAGTTGGGTGCCTTGATGCTCGGTTTGACGCAGTTGCTCACGTTAGATTGACAAATGCTGAAGGACCCGCTATACTATACGATGGAGGAAGGCACTATGAAATATACTGTATTTTTCTTTGCCGCGTTTTTTGTGATTGTCTCACCTACCTTTGGCGAATTAACGTCTCAAGATCTTGACAAAATCCGTCTGATTGTCAAAGAGGAGGTTTCTGAAGTGGAGACACGGCTCAGAGCCGAAATCGCTGCAGCTGAGGGGCGGCTCAGAGCCGAAATCGCGAAATCCGAGTCGAATATGAAAGGGTACGTTGATACCAAATTTGAGAGTGTTGACAAACGGCTTACCTTAGTCGTAGGCTTTGTATCTGCTCTCATCATTCTCATTGTTGTTACTGTCGGCATCCCACAGATTATCATCGCATGGCGGGGACAGAACGAACCGACACAGGATAGAAAAATAGAAGAATTGTCACGAGAAATAGAAGCACTTAAGCAAAAGCACATTATAAGCCCTTAGAAGTCTGAACAGCGTTTACGGCCAAACGCACCTTATCTTTTTTCAACGAGCAATGGCAATGGAGTTTCCTGACCGAACCACAAGGAATAATTAAAAAATGATAATTGATTCACACACCCATGCGTGGCCTCGATGGCCCTACCAACCCCCCGTTCCCGATGACGAAAGTCGTGGCAAGGTCGAACAGCTCCTTCACGAAATGGATCTGCACGATGTTGACAAGGCGGTGCTTATCTGTGCACGCATCGACCGAAATCCCCACAACAACGATTACGTCGCAGCGTGTGTCAAACGCTATCCTGAACGACTCATCCAATTCGCCGATGTGGATTGCTCATGGACAGAAACATATCACACAGATGGTGCAGCCGATCGGTTGAAAGCTGCAACAGAAGCGTATGCCCTCAAAGGCTATACGCACTACCTCAGAGGCGATGATGATGGAAGTTGGTTCTTTTCAGCGGAGGGACAACGTTTCTTTCAAACAACAGCCGAACTCGGGCTAATCGCCAGCATCGCTATGGGAAGCCATCAACATGAGGCACTCAGAAAACTTGCAGCGCAATTCCCCACTGTGCCATTCCTGTGCCATCACATGGGCGGTGCAAGAGCGGGCGAGGAACATCCGTATCCGCAACTCAAGCAGGTGCTCGCCTCGGGGGACGTGCCGAACATCCACATCAAGATGTCGGGCTTCGCTTATGTCTCACAGGTTTCATGGGATTATCCGCAATCGGACACACACTGGATTGTGCGCGCGCTCTACGAGCACTTCGGTCCCAGTCGTCTCTGTTGGGGGTCTGACTATCCAGTTGTCCGCAACTTTATGACCTATCAACATGCGCTTGAGGCGTTCCGAACGCACTGTACTTTCATCCCGGAAACAGACAAAGCAGAGATTTTAGGGGGGACGCTCCACCGTCTATTAGCGGATGCCGGGAAATAGCACTATCTCAGTCTTCAACAGATAGTATGTGCGACTTCTCGTCCATGTCATCCGCGCTTCAGTAACATCTACACTATGCATTAACCAATCGTTCTACATGCGCCACGATCGATTCAGAAACCCCTTCTAAACTATAACCGCCTTCTAACGCAGACACAACGCGCCCTGATGCTGTTTCCTCGGCAACTTCGAGGATTAAGTCTGTCAGGGCGGCGAACCCGTCTGCTGTCAGCTCAGTTCCAGCAAGCGGGTCAAGATAGTGGGCATCGAAACCTGCTGAAACCAATATGACTTCAGGCGAGAAATCTTTCAAGGTAGGGATGAGAACATCCGTAAAGACTGCAGCGTATTCGTTGTCCCCGCTCCCCGCGGGCACCGGTGTGTTTAACGTCGTACCGCGTGCCTTTCCGCTTCCACGTTCATTCGTTGAACCCGTGCCGGGATAGAGCGGCGACTGGTGGATAGAAAAGAAGAAGACTGTCTCATCTTCGTAGAAAATATCTTGTGTGCCGTTCCCATGGTGGACATCCCAATCTACAATAGCGACCTTTCCGATGCCGTGTTCCCTTTGGAGATACCGAGCAGCAATCGCGATGTTGTTGAATAGGCAGAATCCCATGCTCTGTCCCTGTGTTGCGTGGTGTCCCGGCGGACGGACCATAGCGAAACCGTTTTTCACGACTCCTGTCGCGACCGCATTTGCTACACGCAGCACACCGCCTGTTGAAAGCAAAGCGATATCAAACGATTCATATCCGACAGGCGTATCATAAGTAAGCGGAATCTCCTGTTCACAGTGTTGTCGGATGTGTTCCGGATAGGCAGGGTTATGTGCGTAACAGAGTTGCGCGACACCTGCAGGTGTCGGTTCAATAGGGTGCAACTGTTCCCAGGTGCCGCTTTCCTGAAGTGCTGCTAAACTCACACGTAACCGATCAGGTCGCTCCGGATGATTCGGACCGGTGTCATGATTAAGATAGTCTGGATGATAGGCGAATCCTGTTTGCTGTGTCATAATCGTGCTTAAGTCTAAATTTTCCTTTTCAAATCAAAGTTTGTTCTTTGCTACTACAACGAGAAACGATTCACTTTCGATGCATATCTGCAATCCAGTGTTAAGAAATGGAGGATTAGTCGTATGATCATTCGGTTATTCACGAAATAAAATCTTTTTCATTTTTCCCGGTTGCGCCCAATTGCATTTGCCTGCTCCATTGAGCTGCTGCAATAACTTCGGGATTTGGGGATTCTCAAGGGCATTTTTAATTCTGTGCGCTGCATCTTCAGACCAGCACGGGATAAAGGCATGCATCGACTGGTTGGCTTGCCAAGCCTGTCCGTCTATGCAACTCAGTACAATTGGGTTAAACCGACTTCTCCCATACGCCTCCCACATCACTTTATAAGGCGCGAACGAATAGGGACCAACACCTAAGAGTGCCCACCAATATCCGCTATCAATGGCGGATCGGAGCAGTGTTCCCTTTCGAGATCGGAGCGTTTCTTCAGCGTTTTGGAGATATTTTTTTAGATCGATATGTTGTTCAATCTGACACTGTGGAATCGGTTTTCCTGTTTGCTGATGATACGGTAGAAGTATCCATTTATGCGGACTTAATCCGTCTCCGCGCCAAATCTCCTTTGTCGCGAGCGGGTATAGAAATGCTTCAGGAAGATGCGAAGGTTTGTCTTCAAAGATAAAAACGCTATTGGCACCACATGTATTCACGCCCTGCCGAGGCATTTGTGCCGAAGACAGGTTAAGATCAAGTGTTTTGTCTGTATTTAGTTCGTTGAGGTTCCGGACGACCCGCCAGGGGTCTGCAGAATCTTTGAGTGGAATCGCCTTATGTTCAGCCCACTCTCCATCTAATTCCCTGAAATACGTAACTGGAAAAGTCTGAGGTGTATCACACCGAAATTTAGCGCAGCAGTATGCCGTATTGACGGCTTCAAATACTTTGGTTGACGTGAATTCATAGACCGTATCTACGGCAAAATCGCGTTGATTTGCGCTATAATTTCTGAACCCCTTATGCGCACCATCACCGAAAAAGAGGGAAAGCGGAAGGTAAAAATACCCGACTCCATTCTTTTTTAGCAATCTTCCGAGAACAGTCTTTAAAACAAGTGCCGCGATATCAATACGAGAGGCGCCTAAAAGTAATTGCTGTCTGTCCGGGACCAACCCTTCTGTGAGAAAAAAAGGCTTTAGACGCGTTTTGTAGTCCGATGGCAGATCCGCGAAATTCATCCACGGCGGGTTCCCCATAAGAATGTCATATTTTCCCGCGTGCGACTCTATAATCACATCTTGGCAAAAGAGTTGGGAGGTTGGAAAATCAACACTGAATTCTTGCTTGACATTTTTTCTAAACGATGCCAAATGTGAAACGTTCATCTCAATGAGCGTTAAACGTGATAAGCGTTCAGGCGTGATAGGGACCCCTCTACGACGCGCGATATCCAAAAGGGCAATTACAAATGCCCCTTTTCCTGCTGTTGGGTCACATACATGGGCACCATCAACCCATGCGTCGAAGACATCCCACCTGTTAATGAGCCATTTTGCCCATTTCAGTGGCGTAAACACCTCTCCAATTCCAGTTGATTTGTCCAGCATAGTCTGTAAATTAGGGACTGTAAAAGTACCCATAGGTTGGGCACCCACAAGGAGTGCCACTACAATAATCGTGATACCACCAGAAAAACGTTTACCCTCGTTGGGCACCCACAAGGAGTGCCACTACAATATCATGCCTTCCGCCTATCGGGCTGTCTTCACCCGCGCCCAAGTGGTTGCCAATTTTCCTTCTGGCTCGACGGCGAAAACCTCACCCCACCCATTCAGCAATTGTTGAATCTCATCCGCCTCAAGGGCGCGGCTGAGCAGGTGAACAGGTCACCCTGTATTCCCGTCATGCAACATATTATATCATCTTTGTTTTTCATTTGCCAGAGGCATTTTCCGTGTAGAAGGATTTACGGTAAAGCCTATAATTGCGAATATACCCTTTTTTCTTGTCGATTCACATGAAATATGCTATACTTTAAGGCATGTTTGGAACACATACCATGAGGTCACACCAGAAGAGGACAGTTAGATGCTTCAACACAACACACCGCGTGCATTTCATGTAATGACAAAGCCGATCGGACCGATATGTAACTTGGATTGCGAATACTGCTTCTATCTCGACAAAGAGGAACTCTATCCCGAAACACGCTCCTTTCGGATGAATGATGCGATTCTGGAAAATTACGTAAAGCAATACATTGACGCACAAGAGGTCAACGAAGTCACGTTCGCATGGCAAGGTGGCGAGCCTACACTAATGGGTGTGGACTTCTTTCGACAAGCAATCAGGTATCAGCAGAAATACAGACGCCCTGGTATGCAGATTCAGAATTCGTTTCAGACAAACGCCACGCTCCTTGATGATGAATGGGGCGAGTTTTTCAAGCGGAATAAATTCTTGATCGGCGTAAGCATTGACGGACCGCCGGAAACCCACGATAAATATCGCTATGACAAACGCGGTAGGCCCTCATCTGAGCAAGTAATTCGGGGGTTGCGTGTCTTGCAGGAACACAAAGTCGATTACAATATACTTTGTGTCGTCAACAAACACAATGCCGAATATCCGAAAGAAGTTTATAACTACTTTAAAGAACTCGGTGCGGAGTTTATGCAGTTTATTCCTGCAGTTGAGCATTTCGGGGGCAAGAATGTATCTCCGCGTTCTGTCACGGCGCGGCAGTACGGCAAATTTCTTTGCACTATTTTCGATGAATGGGTCGTGAACGACATCGGCAGAATCTTTATCCAAATTTTCGATGTAGCGTTGGAGGCATGGTTGGGCTATAACCCAAGCCTCTGCGTTTTCAATGAAACCTGCGGTGATGCCCTCGCAATTGAGCATAACGGTGACCTCTATTCTTGCGATCACTTCGTTACGCCGGACTATCACGTCGGAAACATTGAGGAAAATACGATTGCTGAGATGGTGGATTCAACGTTCCAACGCAAATTCGGAACCGATAAACGGGATACACTTCCTGAATACTGCCGAAGCTGCGAGGTGAAGTTCGTCTGCAACGGCGGCTGTCCAAAAAACCGATTTATCAAAACGCCTACGGGTGAAGACGGTTTGAACTATCTCTGTGCGGGTTATAAACAGTTTTTCAACCATATTGATGAACCGATGAAAATGATGGCTTCTGCGCTACAGGCGGGACGCCCCGCGAATAGTATTATGCCGATTCTACGTCAACGTCAGCAGGAGAAAGCGAGCATCAATACATCAATTGGTTCCCAGAAAATTGGACGAAACTCGCCGTGTCCATGTGGTAGCGGTCGAAAATATAAACAGTGCTGTCTAAACAAGAAGTAACCCAATCCTCGGTAGTGCAGTGTTTTTGCTGGGGTGTTTCCCCCCTAACCACACCGAAATTAAGAAGGTAAACTTTGTCGAAAAATGTGATAGTCGTAGCGGGTCCAAACGGTTCTGGCAAAACGACATTCGCTCGTGAATATCTCCGTGATTCAGAGACTACTGAGTATATTAGTGCTGATGCAATCGCCGAAAGGCTGGTATCCAGACCGGAGGACATGGGCAGCGTCAAAATTCAAGCCGGACGCCTCTTTGTAAAAGATATCCATGAGCTCATCGAAGCAGGGACAGATTTTATTGTAGAGGTGACGCTTTCGGGAAAAGGGTTTGCGAGAACCATTTCTCAACTAAAGCGTGCCGGCTACACGGTCACTATCGTCTTTATCTTTCTCAAGTCTCCTGAAACAAGCGTCGCTCGTGTCCGAAATCGGGTACAAGCGGGCGGACACCATGTACCAACAGAAGATGTTGTGCGCAGATTTTATCGGAGCAAGCATAACTTTTGGTATATCTACAAGGATCTGGTGGATGGTTGGCATCTGTTCTACAATTCTGCTGAACACCCTCAGGAAGTCGCGTCTGGTGAAGGAAACCAGTTTACGGTAATAAAAAATGATTTCTTTGAACTATTTATGCGAGACATTCGCAGTGGAGGTACATAATGCGTCAAGATGAATTGAGCCTTGAAACCTACAAACAAGCACGTAAGTTGCTTCGGATTGCCAATCAGGCTGCAAAAAGAGCACAAGAGGAGAACCGTAAAAAAGGGATTCCGAATGTCTACGATTTCAACGGACACCTCTACTATGAACTCCCAAATGGGGAACTTACGAAAGAAGACCCTTTAGCAAAAGAGACTGATTCAAAAGAGGAAAAATGTTAACTATCTGTTACGATCCGTACGCTGGTACATTAGGCAGATTCACACGTGCCGAGATTTTTAACCTCGTTGCCGATGCAGGCTATGAAGGCATCAACATTCCCGTAAATTCCGGTTTTCTCGGTGAACTCTCAACTGCGGAAATAGATGCCGCGGTGAGCCTCACCGAGAAACATAATCTCGTTGCACCAACAATCGGTTTTGGCAATCATATCTTGACAACTCCCGCCCGAAAAGATGAGGCGTTGCAACACTTTGAGATTGTATTGGAAGTCGCACGCCGATTCGATGCCGATGTTATCGGCGTGTGGGTGAATCCATCCGAAGGTGTATCGCGACAGGAATCTCTCGACACACTTGCTGATAGCCTATCTCAGATGATACCGGCTTGCGATGAAAATGGAATGATAATCGCACTTGAGTTTGAGAAGGGATGTCCGCTCGATAACTATCGCGAGGGTATCACATTTATTGAGGACACGGGGCTGCAGGTCTACCTGACGTGTGATACATACCATCTTTTCAACGACGGTGCCGAACCACATACAGCGGCACACGCGATGAAGGCGTGCCTCGGTGATGTACATGTGTCGGGAAGCAACCGAGGTGAACCGGGTAGTGGCACTTTCGATTTTGAGACGTTCGCGCAAGGCTTGAAAGAGATCAGTTTTTCAGGTCCGCTTGTTGTTCAGTATAAAATGGAAGATGTAGCGAGTATCGCGCGAAGCTGCGAATTTACCAAGAAATTTCGAGCGATGATACAAGCATAGAGAGGAGATTTCGGATGAGACAGGTTGTGTTTTTAGTTTTTGTCCTTACCTTTATAGTTGGGCATGTTCATGCACATGTGACAGAACACCCATCGCCTGAGACGACGGACTTTCAGTTCGTCGCGCATCACGAAGCACCTGATACGAAACTTACCAGTGGGCAAGGCGCGCTTAAGTTCAAGGTGCTCTATACGCGCGACCATTTCCCCGCGGAAGTCGTCGCCGCAATTGATAAAGCACACGGTGGGTTTGATGTGGATCGGCGGGAAGGAAAAGGCGAAACCTACTTCGCACTCCCCGGTGTCGGTATTATTCAAATCAGTGCAGATATGAAAACAACACGACTCATCGAAACTCCACCTGCCCTAAAAAAAGCCAATGCCCATTACACAACCGTTTGGACAACATCTGCTGGCACACCCTATCTCTCTTTCCCTGCAAACGATGTCGGCAGGATATTCACAACGACGATGGACGGGAAGCTCGTGCATACGCTGGAAGCCCCGGATGCAATGACGGATTTCAAACATCAGGCAGTTAACACCTATTTCAGTGAGGATGGTAAGTTTGTGCCTACGGGTGTAACGCACGTTGATGGGATGCTTTACGTTACGACTGGCTATTCCGATTTAGATTACATTCTCGGTGCGAAACTCATGAGTCTTGATCCGCTTGAGGCGAGTTGGCATCCGTTGGCGTTCGGTGGTAAAGGTGATGAACCCGGGCAATTCGGTACAGGGCATCACATTACAGTACCTTATGGCACAAACCGATTGGATGCTTCTGATCGAGCGAATGCAGAAATTGAACGCTATTCTCCAGATGGCACCTACTTGGAAACACTTCCGCTTATCAAAGGCTCATTTCCGTGCAGCATTGACTACGAGGCAGGATACGCTGTTGTTGCGTGTCTCTTCGGACCGAATAAGGATAAAGGGGCACCGCTCTACATACTGGAAGGCAACAACCTCGTTTCGACTGTTATGCTAAAAGAAGAATTGGGCATGGAGACTTTCCAGCATCTGCATGGCGCAGTGATTCGTAAGATTGACGGCAAGCTCTACATCATCGCCCAATCGTGGAACCCTGGAGACATCGTTATTTTGGAACAGGTGATGTAAAATACAATCATGTTCTGATTAATCACGCTGAGCAATTCGTTGATGTTTGATAGGCATACAAACACAATAGAGAACCTTCGGTCGCTTCTAAAGGAGACGATAACACTTATAAACCGTTATACTGATTATTACGTTAATTTAAGAGAACCCTTGATAAAATACCTGCTGTAAGTCAGGATTACACTCAAACTCATTATAAATAGGATAATTATCATGAAACAGGAGCGATTACCCAGAGAAGAAATAGATCTGAAGGATCCAGAGCAGTATTATTTATGGCTAACCGCGAATTATGAGGCATCGTGCGCGAAGGATATTCCACCTACAAATGATGAGAAGTCATGCGCGAAGGATGTCCCACATCCATACCTACATAAGATATTTGAGGTAAGTGATAAGTATCTAAAGCGCGTGTTTGATGAAAAACTTCTGAACGAATTTAGAATGAATTGCCTTCGTTATATTCGGGGCAATCGGAATTCAACTATAGAGCAGTTTTTCAAAGCATACTATGATTTTGTGAAAAAGGAATACCAAAAACAATATACCGGTGCTGATCCGTCTTTGAATCAATCCATTTTCTCCGAGTCTCACACTCCGAAAGCGTTATGGGGTAACTGTCTCGATTTTTTGCGGTGTATGGACAGTGAGAGCGTTCAGCTAATGGTTACTTCACCACCATATTACAACGCCAGAGATTACTCCCAATGGAAAACCTTGGATGACTACTTAGATGAAATGTCCAGTATTATCAAAGAGTGCTATCGGGTTTTGGACAATCATCGCCCCTTCGTTTTTAATGTCGGCGACATATTTGACAACGACAACAGACATACTAAATCGTCTTGGGGAAAACGCCGAATACCTTTAGGGGCATATTTCACTACGATATTTGAAGAACACGGTTTTCAATTTGTGGATGACTTCATCTGGGACAAGGGAGAGGTTCAGACCCAACGACATAAAAACGGAAACAGGCCTTACCCTCTATATCAATATCCAATCAATTGCTATGAGCATATTTTTGTTTTCTACAAACATCGGTTGGATGAAACACTTTATCCGTGTCCCGTTTGCGGTTGTTTGAAAGTCAATGGAAATGCGTACTCCGGAGTGGGGATCAAATCTTGGGAATGCAAGAATTTAGAATGCTTTGAGCGATCAGTAGGCAATCGCGGTAAACGTTTTTCAGCTCGGACCCAGTTAATGACGGACTTGCAACGAACAGAAAATGTCGTTGGTGAAGATTTACTACATAGGTGGCGTCGTGACGTTGTTAAACTCACACCGGTCATCAAGATAAATAGCAAGGGACAGAATATTCTTGGGCATACAGCCCCCTTCCCTAAGGAAATTCCCGAATACGCAGTGCAAGTGTTCACTGGTGTGAATGAATCCGTTCTTGATCCTTTTGCAGGTGCATTCACGACGACAATAGAATCATTTCGTCAAGGACGAAACAGCATTGGAATAGAACTGAATCGGACGATGTTTAGAGATGCCGTGTTGACTCGGTTCTCCAATACTCTCGGCATGAGACCGAAAGAGGTGGAACGTGAATGGATCTGAAAGCGACAAACTTGTAATTGGACTTTATGGGGAAATGCGTTTGGCGATGGAACTGCACAAACGCGGATGGCAAGTTTATAGGGCATATATAGATGAGAAATTTGATTCTGTCATTCTAAAAAGTTACTGCGAAAACTGCCAATCTTTCAAAAACGCATTAACGCGTGAAGAATTTTATAAGGGACGAAATCGTAAAGCAGTAACTCCGCTTTGTGAAACATGTGAGAAAGACAGCCTGAAAATGCTCGTTCGATTTATTCAGGTGAAGACATCAGAGGGAGTTCCGCCAAAGCGGGCAAAATCAGGAGAAGAAATCAAAGAGTTTAGTTTCCACCCTAAAATCCGTTATCATCTGGCAGATTCCAGAGTATTTTACGTGTGGATACAAGTCTGGGACCAAGATACGCATGACATCAACTACTACATTTTTAAAACTGCGGATGTCAAGCGTTTTGATAATTTGGAGCTGGATACCTATCAAATAACCGACAATCAAAAAACGACACTGAGGATAAACAGAGGAGGAAAAGTCCTAAATAAAGGTCGAACATATGATTTCAGTGTGTTTGCGGATTTTCATAACAATTTTAAGTGCTTGGAAGAACTCATAGAAGGCGATTCTTGGAAATGAAATCTTACCTGAGATTATTCAATTTCACGAAATAGAAGCGTTAGGCTGTTTTCACCTGGTACATACAGATACGCGTTCCTACCATTGAAGTATTGGGCATATACATTTTCCCAATCGCTGTTTGTGAGCTTCCATCGGGGTGCAGGACCGAGTTTAAAATAGACGATGTCCGCTTCTTGGAGACTCTTAAACGGATAATCACCTATCGGCGCGCCTCGGTGTTGGGATACGAAGATAACGGCGTTGTGAATATCTTGTTCCTTTACCATCGGCGGCAGCTTCTGGTAGACATGCCCCCAATTCTGGTATCTTTCCCCAATACGAACATAACTCCATACGGTGTTGACACTGAGTAACAGAAGGCATACCCCAACAGCAAACGCAAGCCCACGCCTCTGCGGCAGTCTGAACCGCTCATATAGAATGAACATCCCACGTGCTACCAATGGAATGAAAGCGAGAAAAGTCGATTCGGTGTAATAACGCGCGTTTACTGGCGTGTATCCCCACGTTGACCCCTCAAAATAGAAGAAGGCGTAAAGCAACAAATTAGCTACAAGTAGGGCGAGACAGAACACGTCATACCTGTTACGCGAGCGGTGGAAAAAGGGAATAAGCACCAAACACCACGGCAGTATTAACGGCACAAAAGCGACAAGCCACGTCAACGACAATTCGGCATCCTTTAACAAATCGTGGTGATAACTCCCCCAACCGAGTGCATTGAAACTGATACACGGAAGAATGTGTCGCCATGTCCTTTCGATTGCCCATGCCGGTGTAAAAATAAATGCCTGTTCAAGATTAGGTTCGTAGCCCTCCGTTCGAGGTCCGAATCCGATTTTGTCATAGGGCTGCGCAACCGTGTGCGTGAACATAAACGGGTCTTCTGTGAAGTGGGCATTCCACGCCGTACATACCGCGAGCATCACAACGAATGGAATAAAAAAGAACCCTAACCGTTTCATCGTAGCGAACAATACTTGTCGGTCCTGCCACTGCGTAAACAAATGATAAACTGTCAGTCCAGCACCGACGGCACCAAAGACCACAGCAGAAAGTGGACGTGTATTGAACGCGTATCCCAACGCAAATCCTGAGAGAAGTGGATAGCCGATCCGCGCGAGGAGAGGTGCATCGCTTTTGCCTTTCAAGGTCCTAAGGAGAGCCAATAGGTAGAGTACAAGGTAGAAACGACTCACCGGTTCACTGAACCACGTTGATCCCATACCGAGCGTTGCCGGTGAAATGAGGGCAAGCACCGAAGCAATGAGTGCAATTCCGTTATGGATGTCCCCGTATATCTCTTTGACAAAAAGATAGAGGAGCAGCAACGCACCGCCTGTTGCCAGCGCAGGAATCAGCCACGGCGCGTTGATAAAAACCCCGAACATCAGCATCAAGGCATTCCCGAAAGGGTATTTTGAATACCATTTACCGTTTAGAACGTTGATATGGGGTGAAGAGGAGAATCCGTGTTCCGGGGGCGCGGGCACTGAGAGTTTACCCTCGACGAACAACTTTGCTTGGAATAGATAGGAAACGGTATCAGGTTCAAAATAGGAGAACTGGAAGTAGATACCGCATAGAAGTACCGATAACAGTAAACCGAGTATAGAGATGATGTAAATAGGTTTAATCTTCATTGTGTTGTTCGATGGTCTCCAAAAAAATTTGACATTTACCTTCTGATACGGTATAATATCATTAAATCTAATTATAGTCAGCGACTTTTTAATAGCGAGTGACGACTTGTAAGCGACACCGAAAAATGTGTAACACAAGTACATTTAACATCCATCACCATCATTCGGTCGACTTCTGAGTAGAGCGGATGAGGGGAATATGAATAAATATCTTTGATACGAAGCAAGTTTAACTTGTTTGGACCCTGGTAAACGAGCCGCTCTTCTCCGTGCCGCGTTGTCGGCGCGATCGAGAAAAAGAGCAAACTGTTTACTGGGTTTTTTTTTGACATTTTTTAATTATGGGATCCTATAAGGAAAAATTAAAATATGGAAAAGTTTGACAAACCTACAGGAACGAACGATTTTCTACCTGAACAGATGGTTCAGCGAAACTACGTTGAAAATATCGTTCGTGAAACCTTTGAAACTTACGGATATGCGCAAATTCAGACACCACTGTTTGAATCCTTTGCGCTTTTATCTGCCCAATCTGGAGAAGAGATCCGGCACAAGATGTTCACCTTCGTAGGATCGGATCGGGTGGACTATGCCCTGAGACCTGAGTTGACTGCACCTGTCTGCAGACTCATTGCTAACGGAGAACTAAAACACCTTCCTTATCCGTATAAACTCTACTACATCGGACAATGTGTCCGACAGGAACCAATTACCGACGGTACCGACGTAAGGCGGGAGTTCCGACAGGCAGGTATTGAACTTATTGGACCGGCTTCCGCCCACGCAGACGCTGAAATTATTACGATTCCAATCCGAGTCCTTGAGAAACTCAATGTGTCACATACAAAATTAAGAATTGGTAACACAGGGGTCTTCCGTGAGATTTTCAAACAAGGCGCGCTTGATCCAAAAGACCAAGCAGAAATGATTTGGGACATCGACCACCTTGTAAGCCTTCGTAACGAAAGCAGCCTTTGGGATTTAGAAACGCGCCGAGATGCACTCAATATGCTACGGCGTTTGCAAGGCCCCGACTACCAAGGTGATTACAAAATTGAAGCCGCCACGATTCAGGAATTAACCGAAAGTACCGCTCCTACTTTTGCACAGAAGCTGCCGATGATTGCTGAGGAGACTTATAAGGCGAGATGGCATCGTTATTTCAACGTTTCTGAAGAGATAGCGGAGTGCTGTATAGATGTCTCAAAGGTTTGTGGCGATAAAAACGCCGTGATGGCAGCTTGGGAAGCACGTCTTGGTAATACCGCGCAATCCGCACGTCAAGAACTGCTCGCGCTCTGTGGCTGTTTAGAAAACTACGATATTACAGATTTTGAAATCAATTTAGGGGTCACGCGTGGGTTCGATTTCTATACCGGCACAGTTTTTCAGATTGAATTACCTGAAAGACATCTACCACTCTGTGGCGGCGGGAGATACGACAATCTGATTGCTTCCTTCGGAGGTCCGACGATTCCTGGGGCGGGATTTGCATTTCAATTTGACGCGCTTGTAGAAGCCTTTATTGATACGAACCAGGCAACTGTTAATGGGAGAAAAGACTTCTTCATCGCTGCGGAAACGCCTGAAAGCATTGCAGAAGCACAACAACTTGCTGAAACGCTGCGGAAAGCAGGTAAAAACATTGAGATGGATTTGATGGAACGTGATTTGCAGACACAACAGGAATACGCCAGCCAAATGAAATACGACTATATGCTCCGCTTGGTTCCCAATGAACCGATGCGCCGAATTCAGCTCAGTACTGGCAACGTACAGGTAGTTACCCTTGCAGATCTACTATAAATATTTTCCCACACTTTGTAGGCGAAGGAGAATCAATAATGCAAACGGAACCACAAAAGACACTGAAACTACTTTTACCGAAAGGGAGCCTACAGGCGGATACGCTTGAAATGTTTCAGCGCGCCGGCTACGAACTTAATGGCTATAACGCAACGGATAGGTCCTATCGTGCCGCTTTCCATAATGATGGCGATTTCCAAATTAAAATTTCCCGTCCACAAGAGATACCCATCTACGTCGGCATGGATGATTTTTATGATGTTGGAATTACGGGTCAAGATTGGGTTGAAGAAACTGATGCCGATGTTGAGGAAATCTTGCCTCTGGAATATGGACATATTGATATTATCCTCGCTGTTCGTGAAGAACGAGCAGATATCAATACATTTAAAGATTTGATGAATCTCGCTGACGGAGATATCCTCATTTCTACCGAGTATTTGAATATCGCTGAGAAGTATATCCTTGAAAAGACAGAAAATAGAGTCGCACCGACAATTTTAACACCATGGAAGCGGCTTAATACGCCTGGCTCTTACCAGTCACCAATCACGCTCATGTTGTCTTTCGGTGCAACTGAGGGAAAACCACCGGAAGATGCCGATGCTATCATCGATAATTCAACGGCATCACGGCGTACAATCAAGGCGAACGCGCTCAAAGAAATTGAACTCTTACGCGAATCCGAATCCACGCTCATCGCAAATCCTAAGGCTCTGAAGGACTCATGGAAGCGGGAGAAGATTGAAGAACTGAAGCAAACCCTACAGAAAGGTTTGCGTAGACGGCGGAGTCAAGCACTCCGCGGGCATATTTAAGGAGCAGAACCTATGGCGACCCCTTTTATTAAACCGCGTGTTCCGCGCGGAATGCGAGATATTTTACCTGAACAGATGATTCGCAGACAGTATGTTATAGATGTAATTCGCGACGTGTTCGAGGAATTTGGGTTTGAACCTTTACAAACGCCTGCCCTTGAGTTGTCTGAAGTGCTCACGGGAAAATATGGACCGGATGCTGAGAAACTCATCTATCAGGCAGGACACGTAGGTGGAAAGGAAGACATCTCTCTCCGCTACGATCTTTCAGTACCGCTTTGTCGGGTGATTGCTATGTATCCACAACTCCCGAAACCGTTCAAGCGATACCAAATCGATCCCGTTTGGCGAGCGGAACGTCCGCAAAAGGGACGTTATCGTCAATTCTTCCAGTGCGACGCAGATACGGTAGGAACCGAGAGTATGCTCGCTGATGCTGAAAATGTTAATCTCATCTATCAAGTGCTAACTCGGCTGGGTTTCAAGCAATTCGAGGTTAACATCAACAATAGGAAACTTATCACTGGGATCGGGCAATTCGCGGGTGTACCTGATGAACAACTTGGAGGACTCTATCGGTCGATTGATAAATTGGATAAAATTGGACTGGCAGGCGTTAGAAAAGAATTGGTAGAAAATCAGATTCCGGAACCTGTCATCGAGAAACTACTCGCACTGCTTCAGATTGAAGGCGATGCAGTCACGGTGCTGAGCGCACTCAGTGAGAAACTCGGCGACTCCGAAGTGGCGAGAGAGGGCATTGTGGAGTTAGAAAAATTGAATAATTATCTCATAACGCTTGGGGTCCCGGACGAATTCTATCGGGTAAACGTTTCAATGGTGCGTGGCTTGGAATACTACACCGGTCCGATCTATGAAACCGTTGTTGAGGAACCCAAAATTGGGAGCATCACCGGCGGTGGAAGGTATGATGAACTTATTGGAAGTTTCAGCAAACAAGGCTATCCTGCAACAGGCACCAGTTTCGGCATTGAGCGGATTATTGACGTGATGGAAGAATTTGATATGTTTCCCACTGCCGTAGGAAAAACGGTGACACAGGTGTTGGTCACTGTTTTCGATGCTGAACTCGCCCAAGAATCTCTGAAACTGGCGACGCTTCTGCGCCAAAATGGTATCCGGACGGAGGTCTATTGTCGTCCAACGCGTCTTAGCACACAGATAAAATATGCGGATACGAAAGGTATTCCGTATGCCGTCATTCTCGGCTCCGACGAATTAGAGGCAGGTAAAGTGGCGATTCGGAATCTCGCAATCAGAGAACAACAGATCGTCCCGCGGGAAGCGTTTGTTGAAGGCATCCAAAAATGGATAGATGGATAACGCATCTATCAGTTTAATGCGCCAAACAGCGATAGGAGCGTTAAAAAATGAAGCAATTATATCAACGCCCTAACTTCACCCGCTATATTGTACTCCTCTGTTGCATTGTTCAAGCAGTGCAACTGACAATTGCGGGGTGTAGCCATACAAAGCCGTATTACCATCCTGATATACTAGATAGCGCGAAGCAGGATCACGAAACAGAAGGCATACTCCAGTACCGCCTTTTGTTGCTTGGTGATGGTGGTGAACCAAAACCGGAGGAACCGGTCCTGAAAACACTCAGTGAATGGGCAGCGAAGGATGTTTCAAGGACGAGCATTGTCTTTTTAGGGGACAATATGTACCCCGAAGGGATGACGGAACGCAAGAAACGTGAAGCCGAGGAACGCCTTACACCACAACTCGCTGTTGCTAAAACTACCGGTGCTCACGGACTCTTTATTCCCGGAAACCATGACTGGGCAAATGGAAAAGCAGAAGGATACAGTGCGTTGCAGGCACAAGAGGTATTTATTAACAACGCTCTTGCTGGCGAAGAAAATTTCTTGCCGCCCGGTGGTTCGCCTGGTCCTGTCATGCTTGAACTCCCGAAAACCAATCCAGCTTTACGGCTTATTGTTTTGGATACGCAGTGGTGGCTCCATCAGCATGAAAAACCGGAAAAATCACCCGAAAAGGTTATAGAAGAACTCGTAGCACTGTTGGATACCGAATTACCCGTCATCGTTGTCGGACACCACCCCCTGGAAAGTTACGGTTCACATGGCGGCTTCTATGACTGGAAGGCACACCTTTTTCCTGTCAGATTTATGAAAAAATGGCTTTGGATTCCGATACCGATAGTTGGTTCAGCATATCCTTATGCACGGTGGCATCTCTACAGATCCGACCAAGATATGAACGGTGCCCGCAACAAAAATATGGTAGCGCAGCTAAACCGAGCGTTTGCCACGCGAAAATTGCCCCCGGGAGGCCCCCCACTCTTAATCTATGCGTGCGGGCATGACCATTCTCTGCAGGTTTTGAAAGGCGAAGTTGCTGATTATCTTCTTGTGAGTGGGGCAGCGGCGAGTCGAAAAGTGACGGAAGTGATGTCTGGAGACAATACCCTGTTCGCACATCAGCACACCGGTTTCATGGCAATAGATTTTTTCGACGATGGGAGGATTTTATTACGTGTCGTTGAACCTGAAGGAAAAGGGGTCTTATTTCACCGATGGCTAACTTTTTAGTAATTTGTTAAGCATCAGGCAAACCGATTTCGCTTCTCAAGCATTTTACGCGAAAATTTAGCTTTTCGGTGATGCTCACCCTAAATTAAAAATAACACATTAAAAATTCCTTTCGAGAATGCCCTATAAGCCCCTTAAAACAGATACCCCACTATGGTAACCCTAATCCAAAAATCCATAGCCTTGTAACGCGCTTATCATCAGAAACTTCGTCACTTTAATGTGAAATTTCGCACATACAACAGATAGGCGCGCATTTTTGTACTAACTATGTTTTATTTTTATCCAATTCGCGATTCTGGCGAGCGTACCTTATAAACTCCATATCGCGCAAGTAAGGAGCAATGTCATCCAATTGTAAGCGAATTTCGGTTAAACCGGCTGTGATCTGTTCCAAGCCCGATTCTACTTGGTGATATGTTTGCTGCGCCTTGCGAGGATAGTAACCTGATTTTTGCAAGCAATACGATGTTCCCAACCAAGTGCTTACAAGTGCAATAACTGTTATTCCACTGATAATAATAGCAACAACAGTGGTAATTAGAGCGATGTATTTAATAACAAAGAAAAGTGCTACCCCAATTAAAATTAGTAGTAGTAACGGCATTTTATTCCTCCTTACTCATCAATACCTTTAGCAATCTGAATAAGTCGTTTAACTTCTTTTTTAAGGGCAACCATTTCTTCTTGAATATGGCTTACTTGCTCCTGGAGTGCCGCTATCTCGCGTTGAGAAGCTCCTTTTTCTAAACCTTTCACTTTTTTAGAATAGGATATCCCCATCCAGACACATCCAAGCGTTGTAACTGTAATACCGAGCACAATGATAAGTACCGATTCCATTTCAAACCCCTCCTATTTTTGTTGTGTTACAAGATAGAGTCTTTAAAACACAAAAGGATAGAAAAAAAAATAGAGCATCAATCAAATTAATTTGACCAATGCTCATATATGAAAATGTTTCGTATATTATAGTAAAGCCAATAGTTATCTATACATTGGCGAGGTGTTTTTGATAGGGTGTTCCCCTAGGAAACCTCGCCAGCAAGGGTGTATAGGGGATTGTTATTCATTGAAATGTAAACTTATTTTCGAGCTCTACTATAATGACTCAGTATGCCAATATCACGCCGAAACCACCGATGAGGAATCTTCTGTAGGCAGTTGAAAAGGTTCTTGTGTTTTCTTCTTCTCAAGCAGTCGAGCGACATCATACCCTCTGCGGAGCAGTTCGATTAAAAGCACGTCATCCGAGGCATCATTTACCGAACTTAACGTTTGCACACTTCTGTTAGATTCGGAATGGATAGACATCGCCTCCGAGGCATCCCGAACGCTGGCGTAATTTACCCCTAAATACCGCTGGGTTGTCACCACACTTTTATGCCCTAACATTTCCTGTACGGCGTAAATATCGTTCGTCTGCTCATAAAGACGTTGCGCGTATGATTTCCTCAGAGAGTGTGTGCCGAGTTTTCCATTTAACCCCGCCGCCTCAAACGCTTTTTTTAGTGCATCGTGTGCGGCTATTCGCGTCATCGATTTTGAACCTTGCCCCTTCCGTGATGGAAACAGCGGGCGCGCAGCATCAACATTCCCATACCAGTCACTCTGCCAAGCGATGAGATCTTCAATTGCCTGTCTACCATCTACGTTCACAGGCACGGCTCTCGACACTTCACCGCCCTTCACAATACTCCGATCAAACAGCAAATCTGAGACCGGTTTACCGTTTTGCCACACATCGTTCACTTTCAGAGCGATCAACTCACTAATCCGCCCACCGACGGAAACACCCAGCATGAATAAACTTCTATTCCGAATAGCGAATGTTCCGCCAAAGGCTTCCGATACTTTTCGGATTTCGGCGTTATCTAAAGGTCTTGTGCCTTTCATAATAAAAACTCCTTATTTATGAGTACATATATTTTTAAAACGGAATAAAAACTTTATCGGTTTCCTACCCTATCCAAGTATGCGCTAAAGAGAAGTAACCGCTCTATTTCCGGCTGGTACAGAGCTCACACACCAATTGCTCCAAAATGCCCGTCTCGTTTGGATTGCTCGTTTTTAATTGGATATCTACCATAAGGGTTTTCTCAATCGCAACCACTAACTCCTCTGCAGTGAAAGCATGGAGTGTCTGAAAAATTTTATAGGCGACGTAAGGATTCTGCTTCAAGATGTTATGCGTAGCAGATTTAGGTAAAAAACCGCCCATCTCTTCAACAAGGGGTTGAAAAATATTCTTCCTGAATTCAGAGAACGGCATCCGGCTCCGCAGTGGTCGAAGTCCCTGTTTCTCTGCGATTAGCTTGGCTTGGAGTGCAAATCGGAATTGGCGTGCGATTGTCGAATTAACCGAGATGGGTTCTTGACCGCTCGCTAACACCTCGTAAAGGCTTTTCAATGCTTGCCCGGTTGATCGCCGTCCAATAGCATCGGTAAGGTCGAAAATGTTATCAAATGTATTCTGTGTCACGATATTCCGGATGTCTTGTTCGTCGATTTGACGTTTGTCGCCTACGAAATCGACAATCTTATTGATGGCTTCAGCAATTGTGTGCATATCACCGCCGGTGCGAATCCTGAGCTGCGTGAACGCACGTGGTGTTATCTGCTTATTGAATTCACCGAATTTTTCCGAGACTTTTATGTACAGCGGGTCCCGATTCAGCGATGGACCGGCTTCCACCGGATCAAAGGATCTATAACGTCCGACGGCTTCAATCGCTTTGACAGCCCTATTTCGTTCGGACACAGGCCCTCGCACCGTGAATATCAGAACGCTATGCTTCGGCAAATCGTCTTGGAGCCATTCAAGCAGTAAGTCAACGTCATCAGCGGTACCGGCTTCAGTAGCATACGTATCCAGTTGCTGAGCGGTTTCAGGTAAACGTTCTAAGAATCCGCGCTCTTCGTCGGTTAATTTTGTACCTAACTCACCGATGAGCGATTCAACTGAATTGATGAAGTCGAAATGCCGTTCAGCAATCTGTAGCGGACTGACCTCTAAAAGTTTTTCCATTGTAGAGATACATTTTTGTGTGTCTGTCGTTTCAATTTTGAATGCATTCCGAAGGAGTGTAATCGGTGTTGTACGTTGCTGGGTCTTAAAAAATGGAGCGTCACGTACAACCACTACCCGCCATTTTGACATGACAGGATAGAGGTCAACCTGACTGAGAATTTCTCGAATTGTTATATCAGTGCCTTCCAGAAAGGTGAGGTTAAAATCGCGCGTTTCGGGTGTGAGTAGATGATCGAGTATCTGTTTGAGAGTGCCCTCGATGAGGAAACTTTCCTCGCCACAGAGCAGGTACACCGGAAAGACTTTGTCCGCTTGGATCTCGCGGGGAATGTTTGGTGCAGGTTTTGTAGGTTTTTGTCTCATCAGAATCTTTTAGCATCGAGGCCACCGCTTTGGACGCAACGCCGCCTCCTTATATTTATAGATAGTGTTGATTTCTACACAAACGGAGGTTTGTGGTATACTTAGGATTGCATTGTAGATAGAGAGAATACGTCCCTCGACATTTGAAGAGATCTCTATCACTACCGAGTCATATCGGGCAACAATGCTAAGGAAAGACAATGCGGACGTTATTATCAGGGACTTTAAGAGGAATTGCGTAAGTCCTATTTGATATTATAGTAAACCTTAGAATTAATTAGACACACGAAAGAGGCGAGGTGTTTTTGATAGGGGTATTTGATAGGGCGTTTCTGCGGATTTCCCCTAGGAAACCTCGCCAGCGGTGGTGGCGGTTTTGCTTCTACTGAAATGTCTATTTATTTCTAGGTTTACCATAGATGTTATGGTTGGGACAAACTGCCGCCAGATGGAATTGCTCAGGTTGCGTTGTCGCTGCTGGTTTCCTTTTGAGTACCTGCAGTAGCGAACGCGGAGAAGCGTTTCGTTGAATTCAATGCGCCACAATTCGGACATTTCGGAGGCGTATTGGTATCACTTGCGCGTTGCAGTACCTCAAATTCAGTTGTACAGTCATGGCAATGGTATTCAAAAATTGGCATTGTTTTCTTCCTTTTTAAACCTCAGTGGGTCGAATAATTACCTTTACCTTTGTCCCCTTAGGTGGAATCACATCGGTATTCACACGGTATGTCCGATCATCGGTACCAGTAGGTAAGGGATGGTTGAAAAGTGAATCTGGGTCGCGATAAACAGCAATAATGTTGTGGAAAAGTTGCGCAGTGAATTGATTATTTTTAAGCCGGCCACCTGTGAAGACCCACGGTGTTTCTTGCATCGGCTGTTCCCTAAAGGCATTCCAGACTAACTCTCGCGCGCGGCGCGAGACGACCTCGTCGCCTTGATTCCATTCTACCCAGATATCAACAGGTGCCCCAGTAGGCGTTCGTGGATCTCCCTCAACCGATAGATTCATGCCGGGCTTAAAATCTAAAGCACCGAGTGCTGTGAGTATGTAAATCGGTTCTGCATCAACGATTAAAATACTTTCGTGTGTTTTGCCGAGTTTACCGCACGCAAAGAATTCAATGTAGGCATCTCCACCTACAATGTTAATTTCACCTGGCAGTGTTACCTCACGTTTGCTGATATCGAAAACAACATTGCCGAGTTGATACATATTTTTACTAATTTGCTTCGGTTTCGCTAATTGAACATCCGCCGCTGCAGTGGATTGTGGGAAAACAGTGAGTTTTTCCGAAGCACTATTATCACTTTCATCTGCATCCGAGATGTCTATGCGCGCCACAAACTCTATCTTACCTTCCGTTGTCGGTACCCAATCCGCAGAAATGACAGTCTCTCCGAGTTTTGAAGTCCAAAGGACTTCGGTTGCGGCAACTTTCTCATCGTTAACATAAAACTCGACGTTGAGAATTTCGTCAAGAGGCGTTCCTGTATTCCGAAGGGTTGCGCTCAGTCGTACCACTTCACCGACACGTGGCGTAGGGGGTGAAAACCGGAGGCTCTGTGGAACAATACCGATATTTGGCTCTGTTGGACCTACCAACGCGTGGCTTAAGGACATCACAGCGAAACAGGTCGACAAAAAATCGCTCTCAGATCCACGCCATCTCCCATCGGATTCTTGTCGGGCAACCATCATTCGTGAAATTTCGTCGTACCAATCATAACCGGCAAACGTATCTAAAGTTGGTGGAATGTCACAGAACCTTTGCAGCGAAAGTAAATAGTAGTAAAGCCATGAGTTAGAACCGGGGTTACGGGTTAAGGTCCAATGCTTTTTCACCCATTCAGTACCTTTCTGAATCTGCGGATCAGCGACAGGGACACCACAGGCACGCAGTGCCCACAACCCGGTGGCAGTCATGCTTCCATAGACCCCTATTGCCCACGGTGAACCCTCATCAACCAAATTGTAGAGCCATCCACCTGTTCCGGTTTGATTTCGGCGAATCCACTGCTCGGCACGTGCCCATGTGTCAGGGGGGATATCAAGTCCCCACTGCTTCGCAGCATAGAGTGCATAGATAACCATATTCATGTGCGCACCATCGGCAGTAAAACCGTATCCCCATCCGCCATCGTCGCGTTCGTCCGTGAATTCACTTCCAGGGATCGGGAGTTGTTTTTTGACTAACTGATTTACAGCAAACTGCGCGCGTTCTCTGTACGTGGTATCCTGCGTCGCGACTAAGGCTGGAATAATGACTGCAAATTGATAAACAGCGAATTCATTCCAATTTTGCGCCAACAGAAACTCTAAGCCTTTTTGCACGGGTGGATGTGATGGCGCGCGTCCTGTTGCGAACAACGTTTGCAACGCCAATGCTGTTTCTTGTGTCTGATCTTCGCCAAAATTCCAAGCCTGACCTGGAATAAAGTTTTCAGCAAGTCCTTTTAGGCTGGCACCACAGGTAATGCAGATTAAAATGAGTTGATTTTCAGTTCCACATTGTAGGCAGGTACGGCTATGCTTCCCTTGTTGTGCTTCTATCCAAGCAACACCTTTCGTTATCGCTTTCTGTATCTTTTCAGGGGTAACAGGTGGAAATGTTCGCGTTTCGGCGACGAGTGTCGCATGGGTGAGGTTATTTCCTGTGTCTGTTTCTTCAATGTGTTTTTCACCAACTGGGTTGACGATGGCATAGATTTCTGTCTTACCCGGAGGCGGTTGCCACTGTGTTTTTATCCGCTTGCTTTTTCCCGGTTTTAACTCCAAGATCACATCTTTACAGAGTATTTGGAGCGGTTGTGTCGCCGGATCCCCCTCGTAAAGGTCAACAACCAGATCTTGGTTCATCGTTTGTGTTGACTCACCAACATTCTTCACCTCAACTGAGATAGTAATCTCTTCACCCTCAACGGGTGTTGGGTTGGAAAAGGTGATACTATCAGCATCAACATGGAAGTCTGGCAGCTGCGCAAACCCACTTGTGGTGAACGAAATGATAACGAACATTCCGATTGCTAATTTTAACAGCAAATTTAGGGAACTTACGCGCTCCGTCAAACGAAGATACCTAATCATGATGCACCTCACATTTGTCAAAGAAATTGTAATTATTCCGGCGAGTGACACAACCGGATTTGAGTTTATTTATCAACAGATGGGTGCGGTAACACAATTCCCACTGGTCCTCAAATCAGTTTCCTGACCAGTACCCAACAGATACCGAAGAGGGTTGTGGAATAGGGTTTTTGAACAGGGGTTGTCCTGCTGATGTCCATTTACTAATTTCACCTTGGAATGTCTCACCGAGCAGATCCGCTATCCAAATACCACCATCTGAAGGGGAAACGCTGATTGCCACAATTGCCATCCCAGCAGGAAATTCATTTCTCTTGCTCCCGTCTGGTCCCAAGTTGATTAACATTGATTGTTGTGAAACGACCCAAACACTTCCATCAGCGACATTGATACGAGGGGACGTAGGATTCAAAATATCAGTAATTTCTACGAGTGTCTGTCCAGTCGCTGAAATCCGTCTGAGTACACTGTGCTGACTGTCGGCAATCCAAGCATTGCCGTCGTAGTCAACGGTTACACCTTTGGGTTCGCCCATAGCTTGTGCATCGGCTATTTTGTTTCCTGCTGCATCGTAACGTGCGATTGGCCCCCGGGCGTTTGTTACCCATGCCGAGCCGTCTTTAGGGTTCACTGCCACTGCGGGTTCATGGGCAGGTATTGTAGCAATAACTTGGGCACCATCACCTGATACTTTTTTAACCGCATCAAGTCCTGCAATCCAAGCGGAACCATCGGCGGGGTTAATGGATATCATATTCGGACGATTGATATCTGGAATAGCGAGAAAATCGCCACTATTTGGATTATAGCGATAGACCGTATTTGCCGCTGAAACCGCGATCCAGACAACGCCGTCTGCTGGATTCACTTCTGCAGCACTTGCTTGTGGTAAATTCGGAATCACTTGTGGATCAGCGTTTCCATCAGCATATAATTTATAAACTGTATCTCCTTTACTAACTACCCAACACTCCCCATTATATTGTCCGTAGCTGGTGGTAACGCATAGAATTGAAAACACCATTACCCAAAACATCTTCTTCATCATTTGTATCTCCTCATTTTACTGCGCGCTTGTAAACGCGCAATCTATGGTTCGTAAGCGCGCTAAGCGACGCTTTCATTTTTTAATCTTAACATAGTTTCTGTTAATTTTGCAAGGAATTTCGTGTATCCGTGCGATAGTTTCGGAACGCATTGGATAATATTTCTTGTAAACTTTTTTGAAACTTTTTCCGTTAAATGGTGTCTAATAGTACAAGAAAGGCAAAACTTATAAATTATTAAGCGAGGAGATCATCATGAAACGTACACACTTCTACTGGCTCACATTTGTGGTGGTACTTCTGTTTGTTGGAATCAGCATGGTAAGTATGGCTGAAGTGGCAACTTTGAAAATAGAGATTTCCGATGTGGTCAGCAATGCCGATGCGCGGCAGATTCGACGGTTGCTGGAACCGTGGGCGGCCCCAGAGGATATTACCTTCAGTATACCTGTTGACAAACACGGCAGAAAACGGATTTTCACGACACTCGTGGAAATCAAACCGAGACAGGGTGTTTCTAAGTATAGCGAGACGCACACGTTCGATGTATACGACATCATGCGTCAACTCAACGATTCACGTTTCAGGGGTCGACATGGCATCGGACACTCCCGCGTTCTTAAAACCGAGGCGACGATTCGCGGCGATCTATTTGCCCATCCCGGCTTCGCCCGGAGTTATCTCAGAAACGTTCCGTCGTGGCGACGTTGGCGACCTGACACTTCCAATATCCATCACGCAATGGTTGCCGGGAGTGAGGAACAGAAGTTCGTTTTCAGTGCGAATCCCGAGTTCGATCAACTACGGATTGATGCTGCGAACAATGATAAGCCGGTTGAGGTACAGGGTATAATCACAGGATTCGACGGTCCTTATCCAATTGTATCTGTTCGCAAGTATGAGATAGGCTATCACCTGAAAAATAAGACATCTGAAGCGGAAACAGCAAGGCAACCGACCTACGATTATCTTGAAAAGAAGTAGGAACGATCCCCAATTCGGATTTCTACTTATGACTGATAACCGCCTGTATTGAAAAGCACAACGCGTTCGGAGTCTTCAATCATTCCGTTCGCGACGAGTTGTTTGAGTGCAGCGACTGTTGCTGCGCCTTCAGGACACGTCAACAGTCCTTCGGTTGTAGGAAGCAGTTGCATTGCCTCACGGATCGCATCGTCCGTGACGGCAATCGCAGCACCGTTGCTTTTACGAATTGCTTCTAAAATAAGGAAATCGCCGATTGCTTGTGGAACCCGCAAACCGCTGGCGATGGTCTGTGCGTCACGCCACGGCGCTGCTTCAGTAGCACCTTCTTGCCACGCTTTTACAATTGGAGCGCATCCTGTTGACTGAACCGAGATGAACCGGGGTCTTTTCTTCCCGATCCAACCGATCGCTTCTAATTCCGCGAAACCCTTCCACATCCCAACGATACCCGTGCCGCCCCCTGTAGGATAGACGATAACATCCGGTAGTTCCCAGCCGAATTGCTCCGCGAGTTCAAATCCCATTGTCTTTTTTCCCTCTACGCGGTACGGTTCTTTGAGCGTGGATACATCAAACCAACCTTCGGGCTCCTTCCGTTCTGCTACAATTTTGCCAGCATCTGTAATTAGACCATCAATCAGTGTAACGTTTGCACCAGCGAGTTGACACGTCTCCTTATTGAAGGCAGGTGTATCTTGTGGCATAAAGATGTGTGCGGTTATGCCCGCGGCAGCGGCATAGGCTGCGAGCGCAGTCGCAGCGTTACCAGCGGACGGGATAGCGAGTTGTGCTAAGCCGAGTGCCTTTGCTTTGGATACCGCCATTGCCAGACCGCGTGCTTTAAAACTTCCAGTAGGCAATCGAGATTCGTCTTTCACCCATACCTCTGTGAGACCAAACATTGCTCCCAACCTTTTGGTGTGGATGAGGGGTGTCATCGTTTCCCCAAGCGTCACCATGTCTGTGGGATCGGAGATGGGCAGGAGTTCCGAATAACGCCAGAGCGAAGTCGGTCTTGACCGGAGTGCGTCGCGTGTCCATGTTTCCGCTATCTGTTCAAGGGCGTAGCGGGCAAGCAGCGGTTTCCCGCAAGTGGTACAGACATTTTGGGGTTCCAAGTGGTCGTAGGTTTCACGACACTTGCTACATTCTAGATTTTTCAATTTTTTCCCTCAGCAATAGGGCAGTCCGTACAAGCGTCACGACTTCGTTTTAGGTTGGATGTTTATACTGTTTATGACTGCCTCGCGTTTGGTCGAAAACCCTCTATCATCTTGTATTATCCGTCGCTTGGTCCAATATCGAGGCAACGAATTCAGAGAGGCTCATGCCTTCTGCTTCCGCCCGTTGGGACAGTTGTATATGAACATGGTTGGGAACCTGTTGAATCCATGTTGGCGATGACCCCGGCTCAGGTATTTTCTGTCCATCTGCTGATGCAGCCTCAAGCCAGCACTGCAGGGCATCCTTTCCATTTTCAATGGCTTCTTCAAGCGTCTCTCCATCGGACATACAACCGGGAAGGTCCGGAAACTCGATTAAATAACCGCCACCTTCTTCTGGTAATAAGACGCGTGTCATGAATGGATACATCAGTTTTTCCATCAGTTCTTCTCCTTTTTGCTAATCACCGGCTAAGATTTCTTCAATCATCCGCACAAGTTTCCGAATATAGACAGACTTTATAGGACGGCGGGCGGGAATGCTCAAATTTTGATACGACGCGTGCAGGAGGGTGACATGGCTCCCGCCTCCTCGAGGGTGTCGTATTGAAAACCCATATCGTTTTGCCAAGGTCTCAACATCGGAAAGCCTCCAATCACCACGCGGATTGTTTTTCATCCTTTCGAGGAGTTTATCGGAGCGTCGTCTTTGAACAGCCATTGAGTACTGTTCCTTTCAAGAGAAAAGGGTTGCCATCACAGCCCAGAAATGAATCTTGATGTTTAGAGGTTGGCATCTGCAAACAGTTTGAGAAATAGTGCTTTCATGCTATGGAGGCGGTTTTCGGATTGATCAAAGATAATTGAACGTTCATCATTAACGAGTTCGCCCGAAATTTCATACCCGTGATGTGCGGGGAGGCAGTGCATAACCCGACACTCGTGCTTCTTTAGTAGTTCGGCGTTCAGCTGATACGGCATCATCTTCTCTAACCGACGTTTCCGTTCTTTTGCAAAAGCAGGATCCGTAAAGAATTCCATATCCACCCATGTATCTGTGTAGACAATATCGCTTTCAGCAATCACTTTTTCCAGTGAATTCCGAACGGCTTCGGTATTGGTATCCAGCGTTTTATAGAGACCTTTGCGAGAGGCTTCTC